>JAFAUR010001069.1 GCA_019243205.1 Acidobacteriaceae bacterium
TGCGGCGGCGTTTCCGGCGATTTGTGCCGGGCCAACCCTCAATCGACATCCAGATCATTGAAGTCGAGCCGACCTACGAAGACTACCAGTACCGCGCTCCGATGAAGTTCGGCGCCAGCGTGGTGACACGCGTCACGATACAAAATATCCGTTGTAAAGTCAGGGGCCGCAACGGTAAAGGCGCCGAGGGCTTCGACCAGACGCCTATGGCAAACTACACGGCAAGAGCAGCTATCAGACTCTGGGACCGGATTACCTGCACCACGATCTCGGGTATTACCTGGGTCCCAAGTTCCGCGGCGAAAGGCTCGACAGCTACATACTTCCGCACGCAAAGCCGCAACTGCCACTGTATCACCTGGTCAGTGCCGTCGACCCGATCACATCATCCGACATCGAACACCGCATTGATGACCGCCTTCCGGAGACTCTGCCTGAGTGGCTTCAACGGCATCACTCACATCAAGATCAAACTCAATGCCGACAACCACGAATGGGACCTGAACCGCGTCATCCGCGTGCATCAGGCTACGGCGCCAACGGAACGCGAGCGCAAAGTCTCCGATTACGTCTATTCGCTCGATTTCAACGGGAAGTGTCCTAATGTCGGCTACCTGGTGGACTTCTTGGGAGAGCTGAAGTCGAAATCGCCCGAAGCGTTCCGCCGTATTCAGTACGTAGAGCAGCCTACCGCGCGCAATCTCAAAGCGAATCCGCAGAACGATATGCACGAGGCATCGAAGCTCGTGCCTGTCGTGATCGACGAATCGCTGACGGGTGAGGATACCTTCTTGCAGGCGCTTGCGATGGGATATTCGGGAGCGGCACTAAAGGTGTGCAAGGGCCAGAGCCAGTCGCTGCTGCTGGCGGCGCCCGGTCAGAAGAAGAAAGTGTTCCTCTGCGTTCAGGATTTGACCTGCCCGGGCGAGTCCCTTCTTCAATCGGTCTCGCTCGCCGCGCACGTACCGACCAAGGCGATCGAAGCCAACGCGCGCCAATACGTTCCCGCCGCGAACAAGGGATGGAGGGATCGGTATCCGGGCGTATTCAAAGTCCGCGACGGCCTGGTTCACACAGCGGGACTCGATGGCCCGGGGCTCGGCGCCCTTCCCGTGAAGAACAGCTACGTCTGATCGACCCCCTCGATGCGGAAAGCCCAGGCATACTTGCACGGACGCTTCGCTTCGTCCTGCAGATTCGCCGGAAGGTCGATCACTAAGCCGGTGGCTGGGTCCTGACGCCACCGCAAGGGCTCTGCGAATCCCAGCAGGTGAATCTGTGATCCGCTTTTTGCCGTGACGGATTGCAGGTGCAGCGAAGTGCCCGGCCATTTCTGTGCGAAAGCATAGATGTACCGCCTGTCCTTCGTGCGGCTGAATCGAATCTCATCGCCCTCCTGCCAAAGCGAACCCTCCCTGGGTCGCGTGGCGTAGATGCCTTCGCCATTCACCTTCAGCCAACGTCCCGCTTCCTTCAACTGCTCCACCGCGGTGGGATGAAAGCGTCCGTTTGCATCGGGTCCGACGCCCACCTGCAAGCTGCCGCCCTTCGCCACAGTGTCCACCAGATTGTTCACGATCCATCCCGTGCCCTTGTAGTGCTCGGGATCGGCATCATACGAAAATCCTTTCGCCAGAGGATAGATGACCATCCAGGGGACGTTCGTGTTCTCCTTGCTACCCGGCACGAAGCCTTCCGGAGTGTAGTAATCGCCGTAGTTCCCGATGCCCCGTGCCCGGAGCATCACATCGGGCTGAATCTTCCGGATGTCCAGGAGTGTTTGGCGCAATTGGGGCCACACCTCGGGGCCAAGCCATTGGTCAAGCGACAACATGTCGATGTGACCGTATTTGGTCAACAGTTCCGTCAGCTGGGCGCGATGCCGGGTCATCATCCGTGTCACCTCCGCCGGCGTGGGGTCCGGAGTCATGACAATACGATCATCCAGCCGCGCTTTCGCGTTCTTCATCTCCGGATCCAGCTTCACCGCCGAAGGCACCTGCAGCGGGTGATACGCATACGGCCGGAAGTCGGCGTCGTACCAGTCCGGATGAGAAAAGTAGAGCGCGATCTTCAGATTGCGTTTGTGCGCAGCGTGCGAAAGCTCGCCGACGATATCCCTTTTGAACGGCGTCTCCATAATGCTGTACGCCAGATCGCAGATCTCGATCTTAGGACCGCCCGGAGCCGCCCAATTCGTGCGCTGCCGCACCCGCGTTTTCGTGTCGAACATCGAAAAGCCTTCGTGGTGCTTGGTGGTGAAAGCGAACATCTTCAGGCCGCTTTCGGCGAAGAGGTTCATCCATTCGTCGGCATCGAAGCCTTTCGGATTCCAGGTTTTGTAAATCTCGTTGTACTGCGCCCGTTCCGGAAATGACTTCGTCAGGAACGGCCATGACTCCTTGTCATAGCCGGCAACTGAATAGATGCCCCAGTGAATCCGGACACCGAACTTCATATCGCGGAACGCTTCATAGGCAGCGCTCGGGGCCCATCGGTATTCGGGAATGGGAGTCTCTTCGATGTACGACTTCACTCGCCGGTAGTGGCGGTCCGTTTCCGGAAGGTGATGGTCAGGAGATGACGATGGATTAGCGCGCAACCGCAAAGCAGAGAGCGCCGCAGTGGTGGCCAGAAAATCGCGTCTATTCATATTTGTGTTTGGGAATCGCGTGCTATTGGACGAGTGCAGGGAGGATTTGCAACTCCGGAATCGCAACCCGCGCCGGCATCTTTGCGACCGCGATCACTGCATCGGCAACATCCTCGGGCTGAAGAATCAGCTTCAGTGTTTCGGCAGACGGCTTCACCGGACGTTTTTCGAGAAGTTCGGTATCAACCATTCCCGGGCAGACCACGCAGGTGCGGATTCCATTCTCTTTCTCCTCCAGTCGAACGGCATGCGCGAAGCCGACCAGCCCGCGCTTCGCAGCTTGATACGAGGCGCCGGAGGCGTCCGGCGTCAATCCGGAGATGGAAGAAATATAGATGAGGTGCCCGTCTCGCGCTTCTCGCATCGCAGGCAGCACGGCTTGCGTCGCATAGTACGCGCCGTTCAGGTTCACGTTGATCATCATGGCCCAGATGTCCGGATTTAGACGGCTCATCGCACGGTCGGGCGTGTTCGTTCCCGTCGCGAATACCAGGATTTCGATCCGTCCCAGCTTTTTCGTGGTCTCCTGGGCCAGGCGGTTCATGTCCGCTGTCCTGGTCGCATCCGCCGCATGGATCTCGATCGGGGATCCTTCGCTTCTCAGCTTTTCCTGCAATCCAAGCAGGCGCTCCGTTCTGCGAGCGGACGCCATTACCTTCGCTCCCTGTTGAGCAAATTGCTCCGCCGTCGCATGCCCGATGCCGCTCGATGCACCAATTACCAGAACAACTTTGTCGTTAAGCGATTCAGCCACTATGTTGACCTAATTCAGTTTCCTCACCGACTCGCGTTCGATCAGTTCGACTCCCAGAACGCGATTCTCCGGCGATTTGTCTTTTCCCTTCGCCAGCCTCATCAGAATGCTCACCGCTGCCTCGCCGATGTCGTACTTTGATTGGCGAATCGTGGTTAGGGGCGGATGGACGATGGAGGCGAAATCGACATCATCGAAGCCGATCAGCGAAACGTCTTTCGGAATGCGCAGGCCGCGTTCCATGGCGGCTTTCAAAACCCCAAAAGCAACCGCATCATTGGCGGCGAAGATCGCCGTCACGTCCTGCTTTTCGTTAAAAAGCTTGAGCGCCATCGCGTAGCCTCCGGCCAAAGTGTGTCCTCCATGGAGAACTGCAACCGAGGTGGCGGGATCCGCTTCCCGAACCGCCTGAGTGAAACCCTTCGCCCGTAGTGTCAGATTGCCATGTTGCCGCGGACCTGTCAGATGGGCCAGGCGCCGATGGCCCATGCGCAGGAAGTGCTCGGCAGCGAGCCGGCCGCCCCGCTCGTTATCGGCTGAAACGGTTGAAAACTCTGAGAGCGCAAACGATTTGTTCAACAGCACCACGGGCACGCCGCTCTGCGCGAGTTGCTCCTGTTCGGTCTCGCGCAGTGCCGTAACGGAGTTCATAATGATGCCGTCGACGCGCTTGGCCATGAGCGAGGCGATGTAGCGATTCTGTTTTTCCGCATCCAGATCGCTATTGCAGAGCACGACATCGCAGCCGGCAGAATAAGCCGCATCCTCGACGCCGCGCGCCACCTCTGAAAAGAACGGGTTGCGGATGTCGCTGATGATGAGACCGATAATCTGCGAACGGCCGGTCACCAAGCCTCGGGCGAGCCGGTTTGGCCGGTATTGGAGCCGCGAGGCCACTTCGAGGACTCGCTTGCGCGTACTCGGATTTACGCCGTAACTTCCGTTCAGAGAACGGGATGCGGTCGCAATGGTGACACCGGCGGCTTCTGCAATATCTCGCAACTTGACCGGCTGGGGCTCCGACGGTGGCACCTTGCTTTGCAATCGTTTCCGATTATCCCGGGAATGCGAAGAAGTGTCAATGGTATCGATTCCAGCGCCTGGCGCGGTGTTGGATGACGCTCTACACGAACCTGCCGAGACTGTAAGAGGATTTGTCGAGTTCTCGACATCCGATATTCGTTCTCTCTTCAAAATGATCGGACCGGCTACGGTTGTTGCTCATCGAGAACTCTTCATTGACTGTGCAAGAATTTTTGAAAGGTGTTCATTGCTCAATCCTCCAGGGCCGCGGCGGTTTTCGCTCTGACAGCGCTCCTATGCCCAGCCATGGATCGCGCCGCGGCCGCTTTGCGAATCGCTAGTGACCTGGGGCTGTCGCACACAAACGATCGGACGACATTGTATGGCCTTTTTCCGGCGATGTTTCCCGGAGGCTATGAGGGAGACTCGGATGTCACTTATTACTACAAAGAAGCAACGCTCGAAAACGTTGTGGTCGCATTGGTTCGATGGACCGGTTGGGATACGATTCATTACGATCTTCATCTCGTAAGTGAGGTCAAGCCCTTTGTAAGTCCGATGGGGTTCCCCTACTATAAACCTGACCCCACACCGCGATCGATTCCCTATGTCGTTGTTGCGCTGCAAAGAAATCTCATTCCCAGAGACGATTTGCCAAAACTACGGTCACCCGTTACGGAGACGCAAATCGACGAGCTTTGCAGCAACGCAAAGCATCTGCTTTCGAAGCAGGCAATAACGCCTCCTTTGATATTGGATGATGAGGGGATCAAACATATTGACGAAGTGCGAACGAATCCGCAGCAGGTGATCATAATCCCGACTGGTTTCAGCCGATACGACCTGATTCGTGACCTGCCGAACCGATTCATTGATCTGAATGCTCCAAGTCTTCGCTTGTTCAATGCGCAGTCGGGTCTTTCAAACGGAAGACAGGATTACTTCCCACTAGGGCCTTTGGAGTCTCAACTCTCGGTTGGACTGCGCGTCAGCGCTAACTCGTATTCTCACCAGGCGGAATCAATTTATGGATTGGTTGAGAACGAATCGACGACGGTAAATGCGGTAGGTATCTGGGGAGCAGCGTCTTCCCTTCGAAAAGACGCGAGAGTTTGGGGAGGATTCCTGGTTGCGCAGTCTGCGGAGGCCGCGAAAGACGATGCTCAGGTAATTGGGCTCGAAATCGACACGATTAACAATACAAAAGCCGGGCTCTCGCCCAACCGCAGTAAGGTAGGGCTCCAGGTCGTCGGAATAGGAAATCAGCCGGTCACCAATGCTATTGAAGTCATTGGAGCCGGGCGGGCGAAGTGGTCTACCGGCATGATGTTCGACGGCAATTCTATTTATTCAGATGGCGCGGTAATCGGCGTCGGCAACTCCAAGAATGTCGCTCGTGGAATCGACTTTTCGCAGGTCCAATTCAAGGACTCTGCTTTCTTGCTCCACCAAGGCTCTCGAATCACCTTCAACAACATCTCGGGAGCTCCAAGCATGTTGTACACCGATGCGTTCAGCAACGGACACTTTGTTTTGCGGGCCGGGCAGGCCGGCTTACGGATTGCGAGCAATGATGATTCGAAAAACCTCGCTATCTTTGATCAAAACGGAAACATCATCACACCGCGAGGCAATTTCGACCAGTTACTCGCGGACGTCAACATGCTGAAAAAGCACGCCACCGATCGCGTCCCCTCGACGTCTCACGATGGATGCAGCAAAGGTGACGTTGCTGAAGATCAAACTTATATCTATGTTTGTGTTTCCCCGAATAAGTGGCGTCGTGCCTCGCTTTCCGACTGGTAAGTCTTGCGCCGAAATTAAATTACAAACTCGAGTTCGCAATCTATGAACGTCCGCAATATCGCTCTGCTTGTTTCGATAACTCTGCTAACGACCGGCTGTCGTGCCAACCGGGAGCAAACGCAAAGTGCGGTCGAGGACGGATCCGTTCTCCAGGCCAATTCGAGCAAGAAAGTCTACCTCATCAATGCAGGTCACAAGCATTACATACAAACTCCGGCAACTCTGCGCTCACTGGATGTTGTTGAGCAGCTAAAAACGGTACCCGACTCTGTTCTCGACAGCATTCCCGATGGCGTAAAGCTGCCTGATCTGACGACGAGGATGGTACAGAAAGCGAGTACAGGCCAAGTCTTTTTCCTGGAAAAAGGCAAGCGGCGCTATGTGCCGGATGGCGAAACCCTGAAAGCACTTGATCCGGCCAGCGCTGTGCGCGGATTGCCCGATGACGTGGCCGACGCTATTCCCCTCGGGTCCCCCGAACCGCATATTTCGGGGACCGCGTCACCTCCCGCAACCAAATGACTCGTGCTGCAAGAGCGACGCGCCTGAATCGTCACAAAGGAATATGGTGACGGCAGTGTTGGCGTTCTCGCCTCCCAAAGCAAGGTGGTTGATCGCCGAGTAGTCGGGAGAGCCTCGTAGCGTTTGCAGGTCATTAGGACCAAACGTAAATACGTTGCATCCAGGGTTCGCCGACAAGTGGAATTCACCTACATCCGCATACTGGTCCGTCGCTGTATCCCGGCCGGCAGCAAAACGCAGCGCACAGGGCGCGCCCTCCACCATCAACACGAGATGCAGGCGACGTCGTGCCAAATCTATGACTTGATCTGCCCCCAACCGCCTTTCGACATCTTTCCAGGCCCGATCCGCGTAGACAAGATGAGAAACTGCGTGTGGCGGGATGTGGAACCGCGACTGGTTCCGGTTGATTTGTTGCAGCGTCCTGAAGACTCTCTGGTTCCGCGACGCGGCCCGGCTTTGCACTTCTGAATCGCCAATAGCGCGATTCTTCTTCAACGTGAACTGACCAGTACTCAGTTCCACGTTGGAGGTTTCGTTCTCAAACAAGATGCAGGCAGGAACGGGCAAACAGCCGAATTGAGCAAAACGCCCAACCCAATCCTCTCTTGTATGAAGCTGTTGGTGAGTCGGATCTTTGCGCAAATTCTGCCGAACGGTTTCCGGATCTCCGATGTAAGGCGGCGTGCCGACCATTGGAAGCATGTGAAACAGAAATTCGGAAGCGACTCGACAGATCTCCTTGATTGACGGTTCGAATACGGATGCCGGTAAGTGCTCGAGAGAATGACAGGACATTACCAGATCGAAATAACTGTCCGGAAAAGGTAATTGGTCGGCAGACGCAAGCTTCACGTTCGGGTGCTCTGCATTCTCTACTGCCCATTCGGACACATCGATACCATGTGCTTCACAGCCCAAGTCGTTCAAGTGACGAACGATGATCCCGGTTGCACATCCAATTTCGAGAACACGGCGGGGCTGGAAAACTTCGCCGAGCGAAACAGCAATCTCTCTGAATGTCGGACTGTTGTGCGCGCTTTGCTTATAGTTTGTGTAAGCGGTCCCCTTCTCGCTTCCGCTCTGAAAATATTTCTCGTCGAAGTAGGCGTAGGAGAGAGCGGTCATCCGGCCGCGACCATGTGCTTGCGTTTTTTCGATGCCACTCGCTTGAGGATCAGTTCCTCAACCCGGCGCACCATGTCTTCCTCAGAAGGAAATGTCTCCACGAACTCCAGCCCTTTTCGCGCGCGTGCCGCAAGTTCGTCAGGGCTCTCCAACAACTGTTGAATCTGGCGCGCCATGACGGCGGGGGAAGGATCGGCAAGTAAGGCGATATCCTGCCTTCCTCCATAGTTCACTTCGTTGCCGGGCCGCCCCAGATCTACAACGGGCAGGCCGCAGCCCATCATCTCGTATGGCACGAGGCTGGGATTCGTGGTCGAGAATACGACGCCCAAATCGGCGTTTGCATAGAGTTGCGCCAGGTCCTCAATCGTTGGAAGTAGGGACTGAACGGTCGCAGGAAAGGGAAGCGGCATGCCCTCAACCTTACGCGAACCAAATAGAATGATCTCCACGTCCGGTCGAGCCCGGTGGAACGCCTCGAGCGCCATCACTCCCAATTCAAAGCAGCGGCGCGGCATTTCCGGACGAGCAAAGAAGATGACGTTCTTGTTGTGTTTGTGCCGGGGGCGAGGATGATAAATCTGCCGGTCAACCGGAAACCGGAAGTGATCGGCTTCTACACCAAACTCGCGTTTCAGCAGGTTCTCGCACCACGGACCCGAAGTTATGTGGTAGAGGCCCAGGCGGTACGTGTTCTCGGCAAGGATGTATTCGGTGCCCATCGGGGCAAATGCCGGTTCGAAATCCTGCACGAAATAAATCAGCTCGCGCGCCACATTTCGAGCGCGCACCGCAGGTTCGACAGTTAGCCAGTGTGTGGCGAAAAGAACATCTGTTGGATTAACGGACCCGTCGTAGACATGCATCGGACATTCGAGCTCGTAAAAATGCTCTCGAACCGTCCGCCTGAGTGCATCTCCGCTCAGATCGCTGTCGACAAAATACAGCTCCAGTTCATGGCCAAATTTTTCGAGATAGTAAGCTGTGCGCAGAATATTCCGGTGGCCCCCGCTGCCAATCTGGAGCTTAGGAATAATCCAGCTGATTTTCAGACGCTCATTGGCGGTTGACGTATCAGGCGAATCGGTTGTGGGGAGGCCGTAAACTTCGATCGCCTTCCGAACCGATGCTTCAGGGCCAAACTGTTCAAGCGCTCTTGCGCGAGCGCGCTCACCGGTGCGAACGCGCAGTTCACGAGACTCAATGAGCTTCTCGAGAGAATCCGCCCAATCCGACGGCGTACTAGCGAGAAATCCGTCTAGGCCGTGATCGATTGCCTCCGTGTAGCTTTCGACCGCCGACGCGACGGTCGGAACTTTAACAAGCCCCGCTTCGAAGATCTTCAACTGGCTCTTGCTCTCGCAATATGGATTCCCGAGTTCTAGCGGCGCCAGATTAATATCCGTTCCAGCCAAGATCGTTAGCATGTGCTGGTAGGGCATCATCGGGTGACGTTCTATGCGGTCGGTGAAGCGGTCCCAATGGCTCCCCAGGTCGAGGATCCCCACCAGCACGAACCGGACGTTCGGGAATCGGTCCATGATCGTCAATAAGGCGATTTCGCAAGCCTCGAAATCAACCTGGTGCGTATTACTGCCGCTGAAGTAACCAATCCGTATCTGATCAGGGATGTTTGATTTCCGCGGAATGATGACTTTTGCGATGTCGATCTGACGATTGTTCAGAAAGTTCGGGATGACGTCGGCACGCTTCCCGAGCGCGCCAATCCGCCTGGCAAGAAACCCGGTCGTACAAGTCGCCCGATCACAGCCGAGGAGAGTCTGACGGAACCGTTCAACACCTCGCAGATAAGCAGCACGATCGGACTCGCTGAACGTGTCCAGAACGCGAACATATTTTATGTTTTCCGGTTCGAACACCAAGTCGTCAACGTCGAAGATAGATGTGATGCTGTTCTGTTGACAATACGAAAGCAGCCGTTCGATGTTGTCGTCGTATCCGCACCGGAAAAAAATCACGACGCGGGCGCAGAAACGTTCACGCAGGAGAACAGGGATCTGCTCTTGGGGCCACGATTCGGACCGAAATCCAACCTGCGACAAGCCCTCGACGAGGTTGTGAGCACGATAGCGTTGTGATTCCCCCTCACGCGTGCCAATGACGTACAGCACATCAAAGAAGGGATAGCTTGCAAAGCGCTCTTCGGTCGACTCGTGCGCTGGAACATTGGAACTGAGGCGATCGGCAGGGGGGGTAACCGGGTGTCCGTTCAAGGTCGCAATTCCGAACGGATCGTGGGCATGGCCTCGGACTACCGTTGCTAAAGCCCTCAAGGGGGTGGTGATCTGCCAGCTTCTGGACGATGTGACAGCACGGAGGCGTAAATCGTATGAATTGATAGACGATTGTAGCTGGTTACGAACATCTTCGAGAGCAGCGATCTGATCGCGAGCTTGGGCCAATTCCGCTATCAGAGCAGCTGTCCGCTGTTTGCTTTGCTCGCCTCGTCGCTGTAATTCCGCCTCCGCCGACGCCAATTGCTTTCTTAGTCCGCCAATCGTCCTCTGGTGGTTCTGAACCTGTTGTACATGTCCAGCAATCTCGTTCTCGGTCTCTGTAAGTCCCCGGCGCAATGCCTCGGTCTCAAGAGACGCTGCTTGCATTCGAGAATGATTTTCTTCGACCGATTCCCGCGCCGATTCCCGCGCGCTTATCAAATGGCTCTGTAGTTGCTGGAGTTCAGCGGTTGCACGCGCCTCTCTTTCGAAGGCTTGCTGCAGTTCCTTGCTTAGTTCAGCAATTTGGGCCGAGCTCCGCTCCAGTCTGCCGGTCAATTCGTCAGTTCGAAATGCGGTCTGCTCGCGTTGTCGATTTGACTGTTCGAGATCGCTGGTCAATTCTGCAATACGAGCGGATGCCTTTCCCAGTTCCTCCCGCAGCTCGTGAATTTCTCGTATGCCGTCTGTTTCCCGCGCAACGCTTTGACTGGTAGCTTGCAGCTGTTCCTTCAGATCACGTTCGATCTGGTGCATCGTGTCCACGTCTCTCTCGAGATTCCGAACATAGGCATCGTTGTTCAGAACGAGCTGCTCTCGAAAGCAAGCCCGATTCAGAGGAGCCAGACTAGCCACGGCAACGAAGTAGTCCGCTTGCCCAAGGCCGAACTGCGGATGCAGAACCTGGATGGACCGGATCGATTCCGGAGTACCGCCTGTCACTAAAGACGCGAAATGATTGTTTTCACAAAAAAACTCAACGTGAGGGAAGTAGCATGTCAAGAGGTCCGAAAAGTTTTGAAAAGACAGCTCACGGGTATGAAACGCGGATCGTTTGTTTCCTCTCGGCTGCGGGGTAGAGATGAATAGCAAACCTTCGGGCGCTAATGATGCCCGAATGTTATCTAATACCCGGTGCTGGTGTTGCACATGCTCTATCAGTTCGAAACACGTGATTACATCGACCGCGTCGCGCAATCGAAATTCTTCAGCGGACGAGACCAGGAAATTGATGGCCGGGTGAGTATAAAATTGACATGCATGCCGGATCGCTTCTTCCGACATGTCAAAAGCCGTGACATGAGCGGCTCCGGAACGTGCCAGCAACTGGGAGCCGTAGCCTACACCGCATCCCACGTCCAAGACGGATTTGCCAGCAACTTTCTGGGAGGCAAAAAGGTACCGGGCAATGTGCTCCTGATACATCTTGAGGGCGAATAATGGCTCGCAGTTGTCGGCCTCCGGAACAATGCGTTCTCCGGTAAACTCCAGCATGGTTCGTTGCTCCAGCAAGATACCTAGTTTACAGCGCTAAAGGGGTTTATACCGCCAAGCCGGGAAGATCAGGGCGATTACACTAGATCCTATGGCGAGCGGTATGGATTCCGCGACATTGGTACTCGGCGCAGCCGGCTTTATCGGAAGCCACTTGACAGACCGTCTTCTCGCCTCCGGGGAAAGGGTCATCGGAGTCGATAACCTGTCGCGCGGCACGCGGAAAAACATCGAACATTTAACAGGTAATCAGCGGTTCGAGTTTTACGAAGCGGATCTGGCAAACCGCGAGGCTCTTCCAGGGATTTTGGCGAAAATGCCAGTCCGCACAGTCTGGCACATGGCGGCGAACAGTGATATTCCGGCCGGAATTGCTGATCCAAACGTCGACTTGCGGGACACGTTTCAAACGACCTTCCATGCCCTCGGCGCGATGCGAACCGCCGGAGTGTTGCGGATCGCATTTGCTTCGAGCTCAGCTGTTTACGGCGCACACGAACAGATACTTACCGAAGATACGGGTCCCCTGTTTCCGATATCGAATTACGGCGCGATGAAGCTCGCATCCGAAGCAATTATCAGCGCCGCTGCCGAAAGCTTCCTCGAACGGGCGTGGATCTTTCGCTTTCCAAACGTGATCGGCCCGCGCGCAACGCATGGGATCATCTACGATCTGCTTCGGAAGCTTCAGATCACGGACAACGAACTGGAAGTTCTCGGCGATGGTAGCCAGCAAAAACCGTATCTGCACGTTTCCGAACTTGTCGATGCAATGATGCTGATCTGCGCCAAGTCTGATGCCCGGCTGAATTGCTACAACATCGGCCCGGCGGACGAGGGCACAACGGTTCGAAAGATTGCTGAAACGGTATTGCAACATACTTCACCCGGCACGCCCATCCGGTACACGGGCGGAAGGCGAGGCTGGGTGGGCGATGTTCCCCGCTTCCGATACTCGATTGAGAAGCTTCGGGCGCTCGGTTGGTCGCCCCGGATGAGTTCACAAGCAGCTGTTGAACTCGCTGTCGAAGAGATCCATCGCGAGTTCTATCCCGAAACAGTGGGAGTTTGATGCAGGGGGTTATCGTCGCCGGTGGCAAGGGCACAAGGCTGAAAGACAGGCTCGGCGATCTACCGAAGCCGATGGTCGAGATCGGAGGCAAGCCGCTGCTCGAGCATCAGATCGCTTCCTTCAAAGAGTCGGGAATCGACGACCTCCTCGTTCTGACCGGCTGCGGAGCGAAGCACATCGAAGAATACTTCGGTGACGGTTCCCGTTGGGGAGTTCAAATCCGGTACCGGAGAGAACGCGAGCCTCTGGGTACGGCCGGGGCTGTCATCGAAGCTTTCGACGCTCTCCAGCCGGCATTCGTGCTTGCGTACGGCGACACGATGTTCAATATCGACATCTCGCGCATGATCTCGGCGCACGGTCCGGAAAGCGCGGCAACCCTGTTTTTGCATCCAAACAGCCACCCGTTTGACTCGGACCTGGTCGAAACGAACAGCGAGGGTCAGATCATAAAGTTTCGCTCATACCCGCATCCGGAGGGCCAATTCTTTGGTAATCTTGTGAACGCTGCGTTGTACGTGTTGAATAGAGGTAAGCTGGCGGACTGGCACAGACGAAAGAATCAACTCAGCTATCCTCTCGACTTCGGAAAACATGTGTTCCCTGCCATGCTGCGATCCGGCGCCACGCTCCAAGGCTACCGAAGCCGTGAGTATATAAAAGATGCCGGCACGCCAAAGCGCCTCGACGAAGTTACCGAAGATTACGAATCCGGGCGAATTGAGAGCGGCTCGCTCCGGTCAGCAGTTCCTGCCGTCTTCTTCGATAGGGATGGCACTTTGAACCATGATTGCGGATGGCTGAACTCACCCGACCAGTTAGCGCTACTGCCGGGTGCGGCCGAGGCTGTTCGCATGGTAAACAGAGCAGGATATCTTGCGGTGATCGTCACGAATCAACCGGTTATCGCTCGCGGCGAGTGTACCGAAGACGGGCTTGCGCTCATCCACAACAAATTGGAGTGGGAGCTCGGCAAGAACCACGCCTATCTGGATGCAATTTACGCGTGCCCGCATCATCCTGAAAGCGGGCACCGCGGTGAAGTTCGAGAGCTCAAGCGTGTTTGCGAGTGTCGCAAGCCTGGAGTGGAACTGTTCCGCCGGGCAGGGCAGGATTTGAACATCGATTTGGCCAGGTCTTGGATGATCGGCGATCGGGCGAGCGATATCCTGGCTGCACGTAGTCTTGGGATGTCCTCTGTCCTTGTCGCCCGTAACGGAGAGGATTCGTCTGCCGCAGACAGTTGCGAGCCTACCTATCGATGCCTTTCCGTAATAGGCGCGGTGCGGTACGCTCTCAGCTTGGAAACCTAGGATGATCATCACCCAGACACCGCTTCGCATGAGCTTCGCAGGGGGCGGCTCCGATCTTCCGGCTTATTACCGGAGATTCGGAGGTGCCGTCGTCAGCACCGCGATCGACAAGTACATCTACATCAACGTCAACAAGAAGTTTGACGATTGGATTCGCGTCAGTTATTCCCGTACTGAAGAGGTTCGGACGGCTGATGAGGTCGAGCATCCCGTTGTGCGGGCCTGCCTTCGTAAGCTCGGGATTGCAGGCGGGCTCGAGATTACTTCCATCGCTGACATACCCTCTCGCGGAACAGGTCTTGGGTCTTCCAGTTCCTTCACCACAGGTTTGCTACTAGCCTTGCACGCGCACCGGTCGCGCTACGTGTCGCCCTCGGATCTGGCGGAGGAGAGTTGCCACATCGAGATCGATTCCTGTGGCGAGCGCATCGGGAAACAGGATCAATACGCGGCCGCATTTGGCGGGATGAACTTCATTCGGTTCCAGCCGGACGACAGCGTGCTAGTGGAACCCATTCTTTGCTCGGTAGAACATCTCCAACGTCTGCAGTCATCCCTGCTCATGTTCTATACGGGGAAAACGAGGAGCGCTTCCAGCATTCTGGTGGAACAGAGTGCGCAGGCCGAGTCGAGTTCGATCACTCAGGCTCTACTCGGTCGAATGGTGCATCTGGCTCACGAACTTAGGGCAGAGCTGAACCGAGGCAATGTCGACGCCCTCGGGGCTGTTTTGGACGAAGGATGGCAGCTCAAACGCGAAGTGCACCCGGCGGTGAGCAACAGCATCATCGACGATTGGTACGCGGCCGCCAAGCGTGCCGGAGCGGCGGGCGGCAAGCTGCTTGGAGCCGGAGGAGGTGGCTTTCTCGTCTTCTATGCTCCTCCCGAAAAGCATCCTGCGATCGAGTTGGCTTTAGGCCTGAAACGAATCGACGTCTGTCTTGAGCCGTCCGGCAGCCGCGTGCTGCTCTATCACAAGCCTCTGCCGAGGCTGGCCAAAGCTCAATTCGCCGCAGCCGGAGTGTCGCACGCCGTCTCGATCCAGCAATAAGCCGAGCGAAGTACGTCACTGGTGCGAGTAAAGCGGCAGAGCTCTTGCGAACACCTTGGCGTGAAAGATCATCGCTCCTTGTCCGCCGTTCCCGTCATTGGTCACGATATAGAGATCGTTGGTGCCGGGCTTGATGGCCATACTCGTGGACTGTAGGTTATGTCCTTCATCCCTTCCCGGCAACAGCACTTGTCCTATGGGGATGCCATTCTTGTTGAACACCAGCACGCGGCCTTGGCCATACATCGCGACGTAGAGGTTGCCATCACGGTCGGCTCGCATTGAATCGGGCGCCGGACCTGTGAAGTGGTAAGCGATCGCTGTGCCGAATGGCGCGATCGTTGTCGGACTGCCCAGTACGACCCGGTGGAGGAGATTCCTGCTGAACTCCGTGGCCCACAGCTCGGTACCATCCTGACTGAGTGCGACACCGTTCGCCATTGCGAGATGCGGCAGCACTGGCGTGATGGTCTTGAAGTCGGGCGAGACATAGTACGCGCCTCCTTGAGGATCCGTGGAGATGCCGCGAAAATCGGTGAAGTAAAACCCTCCGCGGCTGTCGAATACTAAGTCATTCGGGACATATCCTGCCTCAGGCGGCACAATCGTCTTCCTTCCCGACCCATCCGCCCGCACGGCGATGATTGAACCGCTACCGTTGAGATCGCCGACGCCAGCGATGAAGATTCGGCCGTCTCTATGGATCGCGAGCCCCCCTGGGCCGAGGTTTTTCTCACTGAAAACGGTGGACAGGCGCTTGTCCGGTGTGAGGCGGAGCACGTGCCCACCGTACACGTCAGAAAATACTAAGTTGCCGTTGCGGTCGAAGCACGGTCCCTCGAGTACAATGCCTTGGTCAGACACCTTGAACCAAGGCTCCGCCACCACGGTCTGCAAGCTACGCTCTGACGGCGGGATCGGAACCGGCCCGCGAGTCTGGGAATCATAGGCTAGCGCAAGAGCGGCTCCGCGATTTTCTGGATAGGCGCCCACGCCGAGACATGCCAGGAGCGCAAACGAGGCGAATGTGCGGCGCCACATAATAAAGGAACTCTCTGATACTCTGCCCGTTTTGCGCAAGTTTCTGAAGAGAGCCGAGACGGTGAGAATCGCGCGACGATTCGGGACAAACATGGCTACACCGTTTGGCCGCCGTCCATCACCATGGCATGACCGATCATGAAGGCGGCTGGTTCCGAACACAGCCAGACAACAGCCGCCGCGATCTCCTCAGCCGTGCCCATTCGCCCGACTGGTTCCTGCGCGATCACCCTTTCTCTCCCTTCAGATTTGCCTCCGGTGAACCGGTCCATCATCGAGGTTGCAACGATGCCCGGACAAATGGCATTAATGCGAATGTTCTGCGACGCATAATCGAGAGCCGCGGACTTAGTCAGGCCGATGACACCGTGCTTCGCAGCCGCGTACGCAGCTTGCCCCTTAAAGCCTTTGACTCCAGCGCCTGAGGACGTGTTCACGATCACACCGCCGCCATTCTGTAGCAAGAGCGGGATCTCATACTTCACGCATAGAAAGATGCCGCGAAGGTTGATGCCGATGATCCGGTTCCACTCCTGCTCGGTCAGATGGGCAGTTGCCGTTGATGGCTGTTCGGATCCGGCGTTGTTGAAAGCGAAATCGAGATGCCCGAACGCTTCAACAGCCTTGTCCAGTGCAGCCTTAACGTCCTCCGTCCGTGTCACGTCGCACGTAACGGAGAGCGCCCGTGGCCCCAGTTCCTCGATCATGCGGGCCGTTTCCTGATTGCTCTCCGCAGAGCGATCGGCGACCACTACGCTCGCGCCCTCACGGGCAAACGCCAAGGCCGCCGCGCGGCCGATACCGCTTCCCGCTCCCGTGACAAACGCTACTTTCCCTGCGAAGGCTCCGTCCATATTTCCGGTTACGTTTTGCCCCTCATTGCGGTTTGCTTTCCCCTGAACGGTATTGCTCATCGCTGACCTGTTCCATCCACTCGACGACCTTGCCGTCGAGCTTCTCCTGGATGGCGATGTGCGTCATACCGGTACTCGACGTGGCGCCATGCCAATGCTTTTCACCGGGCGAGAACCAGACAACATCACCGGGTCGGATCTGTTCGACCGGTCCGCCTTCGCGCTGCGCCCAGCCACAGCCCGCTGTGACGATGAGGGTTTGCCCGAGCGGATGCCTATGCCATGCGGTCCGCGAACCCGGTTCGAACGTTACGCCGGCGCCCTGAACAAACGCGGGATCAGGCGCCTGGAAGAGCGGATCGATGCGTACGCTTCCCGTGAACCAGTCGGCAGGCCCCTTCGCCGATGCCTGCGAGCCCACTCGCTTGATTTCCATATTCGTGCTCCTCTTTACAAAGCTACGGACGGAGCAGCGTCTTGATGGCCCGGCGTTCGTCCATCGCGCGGTACCCTTCAGCGACCTGGTCGATCGGCAGCGTCAGATCGAACACTTTCCCGGGATTGATCTTCTCGTTTAGCACAAGATTTATCAGCTCAGGCAGGTAGCGGCGAACCGGAGCGGGGCCGCCGTGCAGATGCACGTGACCAAAGAACAGCTCTGTTCCGTCGAGTTCAACCCCGTGCGGAACCCCAACATAGCTAACGAAGCCGCCAGGACGCGCGGAACGGATCGCCTGCATCATAGATTCCTGCGTGCCGACGCATTCCAGCACCGAGTCGGCCCCGATTCCTTTCGTCAGGTCTTTGATTCGCGCGATGCCCTCGTCACCACGTTCCGTTACGATGTCGGTTGCGCCGAATTCGCGCGCGAGTTTCTGCCGCGATTCATGACGGCTCATCGCAATGATCCGCTCAGCCCCCATCTGCTTGGCTGAAAGCACCGCGAGCAGTCCGACTGCGCCGTCACCCACGACGACGGCCGTTTTGCCCGGCTTCACGTTGGCTGCATCGGCGGCAAACCAGCCCGTGCCCAGAACGTCGGAGGTCGCGAGGAGACTTGGAATCAGTTCTTTCGGAGGACGATCGCTGGTTGCAACCAACGTGCCGTCGGCAAGCGGAACGCGCAACACGGGAGCTTGCGCGCTGCTCATGAACTCGCGTTGCACGCACGAGGACTGATACCCGTCCCGGCAAATAACGCAAGTGTTGTCAGAGGTTGCAAACGAGCCGACCACGAACTGGCCACGCTTGATGTTCCTGACCTCTTTACCAACCTCTTCCACGATTCCGCAGTACTCGTGCCCCATGGGGGTCGGCGGTTCTGAAAAGTTAGCGATGCCTCGGTACGGCCATAGGTCTGATCCGCAGATACAGGTAGCCGAGAGCCGGAGGATGGCATCTGTCGGTCGTATGATTTCGGGATCCGGCCGATCCTCGAATCGAATGTCGCGCGGGCCGTACAGCATGGTTCCTCGCATGTGTAATCTCCTTCTTTCCAGGCTTTAGCTTAATCAGATTCCTTGCCGAGCTTCAGAGCGGCACGTCACAGCACCGTCATTCCGCCATCTACCGTAAGGGCGTGCCCTACTACATAGCTCGCCCCGCGACTGCAAAGCCACAGCACGGCCGAGGCGATCTCCTCGGGTCTGCCCGCGCGAGCTATGGGAACGTGCTTCGCTATATCCTCGTACGCGTGCTCGTCTCCGCTGACGACATCGCGGGCAATCTGGGTGTCGATCAAACCAGGATTGACCGCGTTCACGCGGATGCCGTGCTTGATGTATTCCAGAGCGGCTGTACGCGTCAGGCCGACCACGCCGTGCTTCGATGCGATGTAGGAACCGATACCGGGATTGCCGGTCAGCGCGCCGACCGACGCGTTGTTCACGATAGCGCCGCTGCCCTGTCGTTCCATGTGTCGCAATTCGTACTTCATGCAGCTCCACACGCCGCGCAAGTTGATCCCGATCACGCGGTCCCACTCTTCGCGCGTGCTGTCAGCCGTGGGCGCGATCCGGGCCATTACTCCCGCGTTATTGAAGGCAGCATCGAGTCGACCGAACTCTGCAACGGTGCGGTCCACCATCGCCGCTACTTGCGCATCGTCACTCACGTCACACCGGATGGCGATTGCCTTGTGACCCGCTGCGACCAACTGCTGCGCTTGCGCCTTCGCCGCGTCTTCCCTGAAGTCGGCCAGCACGACAGCCGCGCCTGCCTCCGCAAACGCCTGCGCTGTCGCGAGTCCCATGCCGGAAGCAGCTCCGGTCACGAGTGCCACTTTGCCTCTAAAATCCAACGGATTGTTGCTCATGATTGATGCCTTTTCTTATTCGCTCTGATGGTTACGCCTTCGCCAAAGCCCTACTGCTTGTCACCGTCGCCGAACGTAATACCGAAATGCCTTCAAGTACGGTCGCGTAAACGGCATCGCAATAAGATCGACAGAGCTGGGGTCGGATGATGGAAACGGAAGCAAGCTGACTTGCGTTCTCGCTCGTCCTGCCCTCTAACACCAAGGTAAAGGTAAACCGGACCGTTGAGAAGTCCCTGAGATGTACAAGAGCTTGTGAGTAAAATTCACAAATGCCGGCAAATGATCTCGGCGCGCTTTCCGTCTTTCTCACCGTCGCAGAAGAGCGTAGTTTTACAAAGGCTTCCAAACGCCTCGGTGTCTCTCCGTCGGCCATTAGCCATTCCATGCGCGAGCTCGAAGAAGAAATCGGGGTGCGGCTGCTCTCGCGAACCACCCGAAGTGTTGCGCCGACTGTTCCGGGAGAACACCTGCTTGCGCGGCTGCGTCCGGCGTTCACAGATATTCGGGACGCCTTGGGCCAGGTCTCCGGACTTCGGAACAAACCTGCGGGCCGCGTCCGCTTACTGGTGCCGCGGCTTGCTGTGCACACCGTGCTCGCACCGAAAATTGGCGAATTTGTCCGCGATTACCCCGAAATTTTGCTCGATGTCACGACCGACGACAGTCGCATGGACATTGTCGCCAGAGGGTTTGACGCCGGCATCCATTTTGGCGAATACATAGAAAAGGACATGATCGCCGTGCGTGTGTCGCTGGATCTCAAACCGGTCATAGTGGGCTCGCCGAGCTATCTCAAATCGCACCCGAAACCGAAATCGCCACGTGATCTTGTACGCCATCGATGTATAAATTTTCGGCACGGAGATGCGGGGTTATACCGATGGGAGTTCGCGAAGGGCAAGAAGTCCCTATCTGTCGCGGTGAGCGGGCCACTGATCGTCGATGATCTAGACCTGGTCGTTCGCGCTGCACTCGACGGTGTCGGCCTTGCTTACATGTCCGAAGAGAATGCGGCCCCACACCTGGCAAGTGGAGCCTTGGTGAGCATGCTAGAGGACTGGTGTCAACCCTTTCCTGGTTTCTTTCTCTACTACCCGAGTCGGCGACAACAAATGGCTGCCCTTTCGGCGTTGATCGAGGCACTTCGTATGTAGAGCAGCCGCTTCTGTGATGGAGCGATGTGCCTGGCCGCGATTCATCGAGCTTCATCATTCAGTTACGAAGCTCGAAGCCCCCCGCAAAAAATTCTCGATCTGTGCCGGTTACTCTTCGGCCCATTCTGTCCTGTATGTTGGTCGAATGTCTGAACCGCTGATGATTCTGGTTGCGGGCCCTTACCGTTCCGGTACTAACGATGACCCGATTCTTATTCAGAAGAATGTTGATGCGATGACTGATACCGCGCTGAAGCTCTTCCGATTGGGTCACCTTCCCGTATTAGGTGAATGGTTCGCTTTACCAATGATCGAGCGCGCTGGATCTCGGCAGATTGGCGATGCCGTTTTCGACGAGATCTTTCACCCTGTTTCTCGCCTGCTGGTTGTGCGGTGTGACGCGTGCCTTCGGATCGGAGGGCCGTCACGAGGGGCCGATGAAATGGTACAACTGGCCAGGAGCAGTAGCAAAAAAGTTTTCTTTAGCCTCGAGGAAGTTCCGCTCCGCTAGTGCTTTGAGGCTGCGAGCGCGATCCGCGTACACATCACCTCCTCTGCCCGCAACGCGTTCAACGTTTGAGCGCGGCGCGGATGCGCGCCAGATGATGCCAGGTGTGTCTCACCGCGCGATCTTCGATTACGAACTGAGCAGTCATCGGTGCTCCGAAGCTCGGAGGAAAAGGCGCCGCGCGGTCGAGTTCGTCATCTCTGAACGCGCGTACCGCTTCGGCGGCATTGCGACTGTTCTGGCGCAGAAGTTCGATCGCGGCCGATTTCGTGACTCGCGCTTCGTTGCGGGCATGCTTTGCATTGAAATCGGCGCCAACTTCCCATGTGAGGCTTGTAACCGGCTCGCCGCTTGCTACCCGGCGCGCAACATCGATGTCAATCGGGTACATGGTGGCTACGTGATGCACGACCACGCCGACGGATCGATTGTCGCAATCCGAAACGGGGGTCCGCCATTCCTCGTCCGACAGTCCTTCGGCAAACGCCGTTAATAGGGCAGCACTTTCCTCCAGGCGATCAGCCAACGCGGCGGAGCGCTGTCCCGGCAGGCTCCGGTTGTAACGGCGGCTGTTGCGCTCCCCTGCGGGCACATCAGTCCAAGTGCGAGTCGCGACAAGTTCGAGGTATTCGGCCTCGACTTCGGTCGTATTTTGATCGGACCTGTTGTGTTTGGACCAGAGGTCGATCAATTCACCGCGCAACTGCTTCTGCTCGTCGCCTTCGAGAGACCGAAATGCGCGCGATATGGGACCGTAGTTTGCCCGATAGAAGTCGACGACTTCAGCCGGCGAGAAAGGATATTCGAACTGATAAAAGCGGCGCTCGAGCTTCAGATAACCGATGCCTTGTTCGAAGCGGTCACGAACCGTCGGCTCGTTGCCCCACAACAACGGCGAAGGCATACCGAAAGGAGCGATATGCTTCGAAATGATTCGAAGCATCTGACCGGTGAAGCCGGCAGGCGTCCAGTTCGCCATCGCAATCATCCCGCCGGGCCGGCACACGCGTTTTAGTTCGGCTGCAACACGATCCGGCCGTGGCGCAAACATAGCTCCGAACACGCTGACAACGACGTCAAATTGAGCATCAGCGTATGGCAGCGCTTCGGCATCTCCTTCTTCGAATGTAACGTTCAGACCTTCCGCGGCAGCTCGATCGCGAGCTCGCGCAAGCCAGTTGGTGGCAATGTCGCACCCAGTCACTTGAAGCCCGGCCGTGGCCGCGATCAGGGCAAGTTGCCCAGCCCCGCAACCCACGTCCAGTAAACGGCTTCCTGGGGATATGGATAGTTGACGGAAAAGGTCTTCGGCGCCCCGCTCCATAAATCGTGAGAAGACATCGTAGTCGCCGGTCATCCATGTCGCTTTGAGGCGCGTTTTTAGGTCTTCGAACTGCTCCAAATCACTTCTAACTTTGGCCCCGGTCGCCATAACGTTATTATCCTTTCACTTTGTACCTTTTGGTTCAGGGCGCAACATCCGGCCGAAGCCAAGCAGAGCGACGGCGAAAAGCAGGACGATGAGGGTGGGCGGTTCCGGCACGCCGCTGTCTGGCACCGCAGTATCTAAAGTG
>JAFAUR010001103.1 GCA_019243205.1 Acidobacteriaceae bacterium
AATCAAGTGCACCTAAAACCGCTGAGACGATTCAGCCGATAAACCTACGTCATCTGTGTAATCATGGCGGCGCACGGTCCACATTTATGCGCCGCCTTGAATTCACGCGGCGAGGGACGGTGCAAACGCAGTGACTAAATGGACGATAAAGCGGAGAGTAACGGTAACCTGCTCGGCACTGATCGCCTCCGCCGTCCTGATCACCCTGGTCTTCAGCTACGCCGTTCATACCGAAGACGCGAGTCTCAGGGCAATCGCCAACCAATCGCTGCCGGGCATCGAAGCTATGGCCCGGATTCAGGCGGCCGCGCTCGAGGCTCGCGGTTCAACGCTGATGATGGCCGTACCGGGTGCGGATGCAGTAAAAGCGCAACAGGAGCAGCGGGTCGCCGATATCAAAAAGCAAATCCTTGAATCGGAGTATGCCTACCAATCACGGATTCGGACAGTCCAGGAACAGCTGTTGTTTGATGCGCTGAAGAGAGACTTGTCCGCTTACCTCAGTGTGTGTGATCAGTTCCGGGCATTGGCAATCGCCGGAAGGACCCGAGATGCAACGGAACTGTACGAGGCTAATGGGCACAAGCTGTACCAATCGGTGAAAAGGCACATTTCTGAAGCAACAGAACTGAATAAGACGTCAGCATCCACAGCTCTTGCTACCGGCCTGTCTATATCCAGGAACGCGAAAACGCTAAGCTGGTTGCTCGTTGCATTGTCGGTCGTGCTTGGAACCGGTCTCATTTTCCTGGCTGTGAACGCCATCACTGCCGCGCTGTCCCGAGCTGCCCTCGAAATACGAAGAAATGCCGAGCTCGTCAAAAAGTCGTCTTTCGACCTCGCCGCCGCCTCCGAGGGATTGGCACAAGGTGCAACTGAGCAGGCGGCAACGCTCCAGCAAACGTCTGCAGCCGGGCACGAAGTGACTACCATGACGCAGCAGAACGCCCAAAGTTCCCGGCGTGCTGCGTTGTTAATGGGCAATGTAGATCAGCGCTTCATGGGAGCGAATGGCGCTCTGGAAAAGCTCCTTGTAAGTATGGGCGAGTTAGCCGAATCGAGTCGCCGTATTGCGGGAATCATAAAAGTCATCGATAGTATCGCGTTCCAGACGAACATCTTGGCTCTGAACGCGGCCGTTGAGGCGGCTCGCGCAGGCCAGGCCGGCTCAGGTTTCGCCGTGGTAGCTGACGAGGTTCGAAGCCTCGCACAGCGCTGCTCTCAGGCGGCGCGGGATTCGGCCACCTTGATCGAAGAATCGATGGCAGCGGCCGCGTCCGGCAACTCGAAAGTCGACGAAGTTGCTGGGGCGATTCGCAATATCACCTCAGATACCGCGGAGGTCACCGCGCTTGTTGAGCAGGTAAGCATCAGCAATCAAGAGCAGGCGCGAGCAAATGAGCGGGTCGCGGAATCTCTGGTGCAACTGGAACAAGTCACGATGCAAACTGCCTCGCGAGCGGAGGAAAGCTCGGCGGCGAGCCAGCATCTGACATTACAGGCAAATGCACTCGAGGAGATCGTCCTGTCGCTCGAAAGGCTGATCTGACGTACCAGTCAGTGTAAACTCGATAGAGTAAAGCGTAGATTCTGCGGATTTGTTACAGGCCGGCATAGCTCAGTTGGCAGAGCGGCAGTTTTGTAAACTGCGGGTCGGGGGTTCAAGTCCCTCTGCCGGCTCCAGGACCTACTTGCAGCCACTTCGGCCGCCGAAACGGAATGCCACCGGGCAAGTATATGCCGAATTACCACAAAGACCCAGAAGTCGTTTCTCGCCTTTCTCGAGAGCAGTACGAGGTGACGCAACGCAGCGCCACGGAACGCCCCTTTCAAAATGCTTTCTGGGATCACAAACAACCGGGTCTCTACGTTGACGTTGTCTCGGGCGAGCCCCTGTTTACTTCGTTGGACAAGTTCGATAGCGGCTGCGGTTGGCCGAGTTTCACGAAACCCGTCGAGACCGAGAACATCGTTGAGAGGCGTGATACCAGCCACGCGATGATACGGACCGAGGTTCGCTCGCACTTTGGTGACAGCCATTTGGGCCACGTTTTTCCGGACGGGCCTCCGGAGGCAGGCGGCCTGCGCTACTGCATCAACTCCGCTTCCTTGCGCTTTATTCCCGTAGATCAGCTCGAAAGTGAAGGATACGGCAGTTACCGCCAAGTGTTTCAAAACGAGGAAAAGGAGTGAAGAAAACCGATGACGAGTGAAACTGCGATTCTTGCCGGCGGTTGCTTCTGGGGTGTGCAGGCGCTGGTGCGCCGACGCCCGGGCGTGCTCTCTACTCGTGTGGGGTACGCGGGCGGAGATGTCCCGAATGCAACGTATCGCAATCACGGGACGCACGCCGAAGCAATCGAAATCGTTTTCGACCCGGAGAAGCTCAATTACCGCCAACTGCTCGAGTTCTTCTTTCAGATCCACGATCCGACGACGCTGAATCGTCAAGGCAACGACCGGGGAACCAGCTATCGTTCGGCGATTTTCTACACCAACGACGAGCAAAGACGGATAGCACGCGAGACTATCGAGGATGTCGAAGCCTCCGGGCTGTGGCCCGGGAAGGTCGTGACGGAAGTGAGTCCTGCCGGCCCATTCTGGGAAGCGGAGCCGGAGCACCAGGACTATCTGGAACGCTATCCAAATGGGTACACTTGCCATTTCGTCAGGCCTGAATGGAAGCTCCCGAGTCGAGTGGCCGCAAGCAAGTGAATAGCACCCGTCATTTACGGCGGAAGCGTTAATGAGACACCGCTGTCCTGACCGAACTCGCTCCGTTGGTTTGATGATTCCGTCAGCCTGTGTCGACTGGCTCGTGCGCTGAAACGCACTGGGGTGAATTCCGGTCACGTGCTCTATGTCGCCTTCGACCACCGATAATCGCGGACCATCCGCATGTCTGCGAGACGCTTCTTCTGCCGTCCTCCGCCGGACGTAGCGCCCAAACGCGCGGAAGCGCGCTTTGCATCGCAGGCATCGGTACGGCCAATGGCCAAGCATTGCCCAAACATGGTCGAGAATGCTCTTTCTTTGCGACCTTCGGACCTGGATGCTCTTGCAGCGGGGACAGTTCATCGAGCTGCTCGATCGATCACGCGACCGCCTGAACCGCCTGAGCTGGCAGTGCATCGACAAGTATTTTGGTGATCCGCTCCGCCGCGTATCCGTCCCCGAACGGGCATCCCTCGAGAGTCAATTCGGAGTGAGAAACCCGCTCTCGTCGCAGTTCCCGGGTCGCCGCCTGCACGATTGCCTCACTTGCTGTTCCTACCACTCGAGCTGTCCCGAACTCGACAGCCTCCGTCCGCTCCGTTGAGTCTCGCAGCACCAGCGTTGTCTTGCCGAGAATGGCCGCTTCTTCCTGCACTCCTCCCGAGTCCGTCAGGACCAACTCACTCCTCGAAAGCAGGCGAACGAAATCCTGGTACCGCAACGGTTCGCAAAGGTGTACCCGTGCGTGGCCGTGCAACCGCCTCTGTGCCAAGCTGCGTGCGTTCGGATTGAGATGCAGTGGATAGACAAACTGACAGTCTTTGTGATGATCAGCGAGCCTGGCGATGGCGTCGCAAATCGACTCGAGCGGCCTGCCGAAGTTTTCCCGCCTGTGTGCGGTTACCAGCACGATGCGCTTCGATCGGAAAGCCGCGCACCATCGATTCTTGGGGAGTCTGCCGACCGTCAACCGGAGCGCATCGACTACGGTATTTCCGACCGTAAACACAGATTGAGGATCCGCTCTCTCCTGGAGCAGCGCTCGAGCGGCAGTTGCAGTCGGAGCGAAATGGAATCGCGCCACCACGTCGGCTACGCGCCTGTTCATTTCTTCCGGGAAAGGACTGGCCAGATCGAGCGTACGCAGCCCCGCTTCTACATGCCCCACAGGAATCGATCGATAGAAAGCCGCGAGCGCTGCCACCATGGCCGTCGTCGTGTCTCCTTGCACAAGAACGGCGTCGGGCTGTGCCTCCCGAAGCAGTTTGTCCATGTGAATCAGCGCGCGGCCCGCAAATTCCGCAAGGGTCTGGTCGGGCCGCATCAAGCCGAGGTGGTGGTCGGAGCGAATCCGAAACCAGCGCAGAACGGGGTCAAGCAGTTCCCGATGCTGCCCCGTGACGCAGACGAGGGGCAGCAACTCCCGCCGGCAACGTCGCAGAGCGAGAATGACCGGAGCCATTTTGACGGCTTCGGGCCGCGTCCCGATGACAACCATAACTCTGCGATGCGGCATCTTCCCTTCGTAGAGGGTGGCCCCTGGTCCGAATATTTTTCGTAAGAATTACCTTGCCTCGCTTGCACGGCGTCCCCTTACGCTTTCAGAGTCCGGAACGACGGTCACAGACCCTGGACTTCATACACGGACAAATGATCGACCGATCACAGGGGTATCCTGTCATCAGCAGTGGCATGAGGACGTTAACCGATCGAAGGCGCCAGGGAGAGGAGACCATCTCGAAGAAATACCGGTCAATCAGCGGGGGTGATCGCTATGCGCAAGCTGTAGATGCCATAGCTGATATTTTGCTCGCCGTTGCCGAGAATGGAGGCGAAGCCCGGAAAATCATACAAGCCGCAGAGATTGACTATCGGAGCGCAAGCGAGGTGGAGCACTTCTTGTCTGAGGGTTGATCGGCCGCGACGCTTTCCCTTGAAAGCGGCCTATCGACGATCCTCTTGGCGGCAGGCCGCTACGAATGTTCGCGAATTTGCCTCTCTAACTCCCGCAAGATCTCTTCGCGCTCTTCACTGGCCAGTTCCTTTTGCAGCCGGCGGAGTGCGAATCCAACTACGTCCCGATGGTGTAATTCGCAGCCCAGTCGCTCGTCCCCACTGAGCTGGAGCCATAAGTTATGCAGCTGTTCAATGTCTTCCGGCCACAGGCGCGGGGGGTGTGGCCCCACGTTTACGAACGTAGAAGGACGTTCCGGCGTGATGACTTCAAGCGCGAACGGATGTCGCGGTTCAGGTACGTGCTCCCACGCCAAGCCGATTCGACGAGCGAGTTCATCCGAGCTCATCCCCGGTGAAACGCCTGTGACTAGACGTGAAACTTGCAATTGATTCGCTACCTGCACCAGAGCTTCGAACGGATCAGCGCCGGGCACCACGAGCAATTCGACTCCCGTGCCCTCTTTTTCTGCAATGTTTACGACATCTGTGAAAAGTTCCTTTTCGGGAGCGCCAAAGAACTGGTCATCATTCAGCTCATACTCGCTATCGTTACCGACTGGCCGAACGGTCACCACGACGATGTCGTTTCGTTTCGCATCGGCTCGGTGGAGTGTGCGGCGCAGGTGATGCAAATTATTCCGATTCCGGACGGCTATCAGAATGGACCCGGGGCGGGCGTGGATCGAACCCGGATCGATCTTGGGTTGTTGCTGCAGGTTGAATTCTTCAAGCGCGTGTTCGTGCAGCGCTTTCGGTTTCCGAACGGCATTAATGCGCTCGGAGACTGTGAACAGCAGGAAAAATGCAATGGTGAAACCTACGCCATAGATCGTGGCGTTCTGTTTCGAAAACAGATTGACAATAGCAGTCGTCAGGAGTACCAGAGTCGTCGCGGCCAGGCCGATCGGTATCTCTTTGCCGGCAATATGGAGGTTCACTGGAAACTTGTACTCCTGATCGTGCCGTTGAAACCGGAGTGCAAGGACGCCCAAGGCCTTCATTGTGAAACTCCAAACCACTCCAAATGCATACGCTTCACCCAAAAGGTACACATCCCCGCGGCTTAGGAGAATTGTGAGGAGTTGTAAGCCCGTGATCAAATTGAGGATGTGATAGGTAGTGCCGAATTTCTTGTGTGGCTTTCGGAAGAAATCGAACAGCACACCATCTTCGGCGACCCGGTTCAATACCCCGTTCGCCCCAATCAAGGATGTGTTTGACGCGCCCGAAAGGATAAGGACACCAACGAGCACGACGAAGATATGCAACAGCAGCCGCAGCCATTCCGGGCCGGCCAGATTCATCGCCAAACCGGCGATCAGGTTATCGACGTAAGTCCGGCGCAGGTTGTCCGGGATAATCATCGCGGCAAACAACGTGATAAGGCCGGTCGAGATAATGGCGTAAAAACAAACAATGTTCGCGGTGATCTTGAGATTTTTCAGCTTAGGAGAAGCAATTTCGCGGTAGACTTGCGCAAGTGTCTCAAAGCCACTCATCGAAAGCAGTGAGTGGCCAAACGCGATGATGATTCCCACGATTGGTATCGTTGGCCACCTCGTGCCCTTGAGCCAACCCAGCGCTTCATCTTGAAACACGAGGTGGCTCGGCGCCGGCGATGGGGGCAGTTGCCATCTCCCATGAAGGAACATCGTCACCGGGCACCAGATCAGCAAAATTCCCACCATGACGGTTGTCAATTGCATGATTCTCAGCGCCGCTGAACTCGATTCATGAATGCCGCGTATGTTCGCTCGCCAGAAATACAGGGTCGCCACGATGCCGAAGAAAGCGGAGAATGCGTTCGGGGGGATGTAGTACGATCTGTGGCCGAACTTAAATAGTTCGTTTAACAGGTAAGCGAGGTACTGGCCCGCGCTGACGCAGCTGATGGGTCCGGTTAGTATGTAGTCGAAAACCAGCGCCGAAACAGAAATCTTCGCGAGAACCGGGCCCATGCTGTCGCGCACGACCACATAAACGCCGCCGCGCACGAACATCCCGCAGCTCTCCAAGTAGATGGAGCGCACAGCGAAACTGAACAGCATCACTCCGAGGACATACCAGGCGGCCGATTTGCCGATCGCGTGCTCGGCAATGCCACCCGCATAGAACATCGATGACGCGAGATCGCTCAAAACAATCGCCGCTCCGCGCCAATAGCTGATGAACGAAAGTGCCGCAGTCGTCGCTACAATGACTTTCGCGGTGGTGAGGGCTGACTTGGTAACGGTGCTCTTCTTCATTGGCTCCGAATCGGAACTCTATGCGGCCCGCAAATAGATCGGCGCGAAAGCACCTGAATGTCTTTCCAAGCTCAAATTGTAGACGACACTCCGTGCGAACCCGCTACTTCTGCCCCGTTGCTGCCAGTGTACACGTGCAGGTAAATCATCAACTTCTCGGCGAACCGGTTGATATGTGGTCTCAAAGTTTCCACCCTCGGTAAAATGGGCTTTTTCCATGCGCATCTTTACCTGGGTTTCTCTTATTCTGTCCGTGTTTCTGCCGGTCTGTGTCCAAGCGCAAGCCACGAAATCGGAAGCTCTCGACCAGAAACGCCAGGAACAGCACGAATCTCAGGGCAAAGCCGAAGACAAGGAGAAGAAAGAAGAGCAGGGGATGCAGTATCGGAATATCGGACCGTTTCGCGGCGGCCGATCGCTGACTGCTTCCGGTGTTCCGGGTGATCCCAACACCTGGTATTTCGGTTCCGTCGGGGGCGGTGTATGGAAATCGACCGACGGCGCGCTGACCTGGAAATCTGTTTTCGATCACGAAACAGTGTCTGACATCGGCGCCCTGGCGGTTGCGCCGTCCGACCGAAACACCATCTACGTTGGAACGGGCGAAGCCTGCGTCCGCGGCAATCTGGCGCAGGGAGACGGCGTGTACAAGTCGGTTGATGCCGGGAAAACGTGGAAGAACGTAGGCCTTAAAGACTCGCGAGCCATCGGCAAAATCATCATTCACCCGACCAATCCGGACATTGTTTACGTAGCGGTGGTCGGCCATCCCTACGGGCCGAACCCTGAGCGTGGCGTTTTTCGCACCACTGACGGCGGGAAAACCTGGATGAAAGTGCTCTTTGTCAACAACGACACCGGCGCTGTCGATATCACGTTCGATCCTCGCAACCCGCATATTCTGTTCGCATCGACCTGGCAGGTGCGCCGGCAGCCGTGGATTCTTTCGAGTGGTGGGCCCGGCAGCGGCATCTATCGTTCAGGCGACGGCGGAGATACCTGGAAAAAAATCGATGGCGAGGGACTTCCGGCGGGTCCATGGGGCAAAATTGGCATCGCCGTAGCCGCGAGTTCCGACCGTATCTACGCCTTGATTGAAGCCAAAGACGGCGGTTTGTACCGATCCGACGATGGCGGAACGACCTGGCAACTGATCAATGGCGACGACCGTTTCACGCAACGCGCCTGGTACTACATGCACATCGTTGCCGATCCCAAGGATCCCAACACCGTATACATTTTGAATGTCGATTTCCATCGGTCTACGGATGGCGGCCACACTTTCAACAAGATCAAGGTGCCCCACGGTGACAATCACGGCCTTTGGATCGACCCGACCGACACTCAACGCATGATCCAAACTGATGACGGCGGCGCCACCGTCACGTTTGACGGCGGACTGCATTGGACGGAACAAAACAATCAACCTACCGCGCAGTTCTACCACGTCATCGCCGACGCGCGGTTTCCTTACTGGGTGTATGGAGCGCAGCAGGATAACACCACAGTGGGCATAGCCAGCCGCACCTCTGGAGGTTCTATCGGACGCGAAGACTGGTATCCCGTGGGCGGCGGAGAAGCCGGATATATTGCGCCCGATCCGCGTGATCCACTGATCGTCTACGCAGGTGATTACCAGGGCAACATCACCCGGTTCGACAAGCATAATGACCAGCTACGGAACATCACCGTTCATCCCGTGTTGAGTGACGGCAAAGGGGCGGCTGTTCTAGAGCACCGCTTTCAATGGACCGCTCCACTCTTTATTTCTCCCCACGATCCGAACGTTCTATACCACGCGGGCGAACGGATATTCAAAACCACGGACGGCGGTACGCATTGGGAAGCGATCAGTCCGGATCTCACCAGGAACGATAAGAGCAGGCAGCAACCATCGGGCGGTCCGATCACCATCGATGACACCGGAACCGAATACTACGACACGGTTTTCGCTGTAGCAGAATCGCCCATCACCAAAGGTCTTATCTGGGCCGGTACCGACGACGGTCTCATTCACATCACGCGCGATGGCGGTGGGCACTGGACCAACATCACCCCCAAGGACCTCCCCGAGTGGAGCAAAATCAGCCAGATTGATGCCTCACCTCACGATCCTGGAACCGCCTGGGTGGCCGTCGACCGCCATGCGAATGACGACATGAAGCAGTACATCTACGCTACGACCGACTACGGTCAAACGTGGCGGAAACTCGGAACCGGGATCCCGGAAGGCTCTTTTGTTCGTGCCTTGCGGGAGGACCCCAAACGCAAGGGATTGCTGTTTGCAGGCACCGAAACGGGAGTGTTCGTTTCAAAAGACTCCGGCGCAAGCTGGACTTCTTTGCAGCTGAACTTACCAACCGTCCCAGTGCATGACTTGATTGTGAAAGGAAACGATCTCGTGCTCGCGACGCACGGGCGAGCTTTCTGGATTCTGGACGACATCTCTCCTTTGCGGCAGCCCGATCCGGACAAAGCTGCCACCTTGCGGCTCTATGAACCCGCCGAAGCCATCCGAATGCACGCAGCGAATCCTCACCCATCGGCGATCGCGGGCGAGAATCCTCCTTCAGGCGCCATCCTGTACGCATATGTAAAAACGAAGCCGAAAGACGCGCGACTCGAAATTTTGGATTCTTCGGGCAAGGTTATCCGTACGTACTCGTCCGCTGTGATGAAAGATACGGACGAGCAGCTTGACCCGGAGGACGAGAAGCCGAAGAAGCAACTGGAAATCAAGCCTGGTCTGAATCGCATCGTCTGGGATCTCCGTTATGAGGGTGCGCCAAAAGTCAAAGACTATTGGCTATACGAATACGAGGAAGGCGCGAAAGGACCTATCGCTCTGCCTGGGCGGTATCAGGTGCGCCTCACGCTCGATGGCCAAACCCAAACGCAGCCGCTGACGGTCAAAATGGATCCACGCGTTACGGTCTCGGCCGGGGATCTCCAAAAACAGTTCGCGTTGTTAACGGATATCCGGGCGGAACTAACCCGCGTGTACGACCTCTCGGATCAAATCATTGACCTGCGCAAACAAATTGCGGATATGAAAACGCGGGTCGACCCAGGGAAGACACGGTTCCTGAGTGACGCCCAGGCGT
>JAFAUR010001128.1 GCA_019243205.1 Acidobacteriaceae bacterium
ATCCAGAGTGCCCACGCAGATGTGATGCCAAACGCCGAGTTGCTGCGGCGTTGGCGGACCGTCATGCTCGACCATGTACTCGATCCAGTTATCGCCATCGGGAGTAAGGTACGAAATCCAGTCGAGGCGATCGTCGCGAGGGCCGCCCTGCCAAAGAAAGCGAAAGCCAAGGATTTCCTTGTAGAACTTGTCCTGTTCCGGGGGGTTCTTCACGTGTACGCCGACATGCAGCATATGGTCGGAAATGCGCCGGTTGGAGATCCCTTTGCCGCGGTACTTCGATTGAAGGGAACCCTCGAGATACTCCACGAATTCAACGTTGTGTCCCTCCGGGTCCTTGACGACGAAGCTGTAATTGCCGTCTGAATCCTTTGGAACGCGTGACGGCACGGACACACCTTTCCCGGCGAGGTAATCGCGCAAGTTCCGAGCATCCGCAGTCTCGAAGCCAATCTGGATCAGTTTGTCGTCCGATGGATTCTCAAGCGTCCGAGCAACTTCGATGTACTGATGGTCGTTGACCTTGAAGACTAAAAGTTCGGCGGTGCCGGAGATTGTTCGCTGGTGGCGGAATACCTCGTCGTACCCGAGGACTCCCGAGTAGAACCGGCGAGCCTCCTCGAGGTTATCCGTCTTCAGGACAAAATTCGCGATCTTGGTGATCGGCGGCCTTGCCGCGGCTGCGGCAGTCAAAGGCAGGACTCCATATGTTATGGGAATCAGAACGAAGAGCGCGCGGGTCAAAACCATCATTCCTCGTAAGTGCGCAACCATCGTATATCGGCCGATGCCTGGCGGCATAGCAGGCACAGGACCGCCGCCATCCCATGCGGCGCGTGCGTTGGGCCGGTGCGAGAAACATGTGCTGAAACCTTGAACATTCGGATTCAAAGATCTATAGTTCGTCAATACAATGACGCTGCGAATCTCCGCGCTTTTTCTTCTGACAAGTTTGGTCCTCGGTCCTACCCTGTTGGCTCAATCCGTCTTTCACGACAGCCATGTGCCGCAGGTATCCTTCGCCTCAGCCGAAATCGACCGGGCGCTTGGACCGCAACGAGCCAAACCGGACCGCGGCATGCAAGACCTGAAGTCGGACAACAGTTCACTTCGGTTCGCAATTGCCGCCGGCGCGGACGAATCGAAAGCCCTTGCGCAGGCACTGCGAGTCGCTCCGCTGAAGACTACCGTGCCGCAGTCGTATGCGATCCGTCGTGCAGAAGCGCGGGGCCGAGTCACGATCGTCGTGCTCGGCGCGGATCCGGTTGGCGCAATGTACGGCGGCCTGGATGTCGCCGAAGCCATCCGCCTCGGGCCGATCAGTAAGGCCGGCGATTCCGACCACTCTCCGCATATTGCGCAGCGCGGAATCAAATTCAACATCCCGCTGGATCGCCGGACCCCAACGTATTCCGACAGCAGCGACTCGGCCCAGGCGAATATCCCCGAGATGTGGAGTATAGACTTCTGGCACGAATTTATTGACGAAATGGCGCGGCGGCGCTTCAACTTGCTTTCTCTCTGGAATCTACACCCATTTCCTTCAATCGTGAAAGTGCCCGAATATCCGGACATCGCTCTCAACGATGTATCGGGCAATCGCGAACCCTTCAACCTGAATTTCAATATGAACAGCAAAGTCATGTCGCAGCCTTTCACGCTCGGCGAAGTCGCGGTTGTCAACCACATGACCATGAACGATAAGATCCATTTCTGGCGAGAGGTGATGCAGCACGCCAAAGATCGCGGTATCGACGTTTACTGGTTCACCTGGAACATCTTCGTCTGGGGCACGGAGGGCAAGCACGGACTCCCGGAGGAAGGAAACAATCCTGAAACCGTGGCTTACGTCTGTGCAAGTGTGCGCGAAACTGTGAAAACTTATCCCTTGCTGGCGGGTATCGGGGTCACGGCGGGCGAGAATATGAAAAAGCGCACAGGGACCGTTTGATCACGACGACTGGTTGTGGAAGACTTACGGCGAGGGCATTCGCGACGGGTTAAAGCATCAACCGAACCGGCAATTTCGCCTGATTCACCGGTATCACCAGACGTCACAGGCCAAATCGATCGAAGCCTTTAAGGATTATCCAGGCCGGTTCGATTTCAGCTTCAAGTACTCGGTGGCGCACATGTATTCCGAGCCGAACCCGCCGTTCATTGAGCCTGTGCTGACGGAAATGCCGAAGAACCTCCGCACCTGGCTCGAAGTCGGCTCACGCCTGAAGAAGCTCGACCGTTCTGCTAGACCCCTGATCCTGACACTTTGAAAGAAAGCGAGAGTGCGACTTCTTGCCATTCTTGCTTGGGACCGGATCGGCATCGAACCATAGGACCGATCCGACTGGGTAGAATGGGAACCGGTTTTCAGGGCCAGACGTGCCACAGAACTAGATTGTGCGTCGCCTGCCCAATAGAGGCAATCTCCGGCTTTCCGTCTTGATCGAGGTCCGCCGTGGCGCAACTGGCTGCTGAAACGCCTCCTTCGTCGAGAATCTGACGATCCCACTTTGTCCCTCGAAAGCGGTACAAGTAGACACCATACGGCTTACCCCGGAAACCAGCGATGATTGCGTCGCGCCCGTCAAGATTGATGGTGTCGATAGTGTGCGCGTCGCTCAGCGTGTCATCGACCACCACGCGGTTCAAAGATTGGCCGCTGCCCTGATAAACGATGTGATTCAGCAGCATGCGCATCCTGTTCGGCGCGTGAGATGCTATATTTCGCCGCTATGTTCTGCCTGTTCTGCGCATTTGACAGTCGTCGTACACGTCCCATAGTTCATCGCGGATCATGGAACCCACGATCGCGCCATCGCCCATCGTGTAGCGGGGTGCGCCCCTTGGGCAGCACATAAGGTGCGTTGATCATCGACTCCATCCTGCCGGTGACGACCACCTCGCATCACGGCTCGCGACGGCCTGTGCGGTGAGGGCTACGCTCTTCAGTCCCGAACCATGGACGTGCTGTCAGCCACGACGGGCACCTTTCTGCTGATAGAATCCGTTCACCGTAATCCAGCAGCGTGGTTCTGCTGGAGAACACACGGCCAAGTCCCGCCGATCAGGCACACTTTCGCCCCATGCTCGAGCAGCAGAACTGTACGTGCTCCAAACCTTGAACTGCTGAATCACAATATCGGCTACATCAAGTTTGATGCGTTTCCGCCGCCAGATATCTGCGGACCTACTGTGGTCGCCGCAATGAATTTTCTGGCCCACGCGGATACCTCTTATCTTGGACCTGCGGAACAACCGCGGCGGCGATCCTTCTTATCTGTTCCAGCACCCGCCTCACATCAACGACCTCACCAAGCGGCACGATAACGAGCCTCACCAATACTGCAACCGCCATCTCCTCGTAATACATCGCCGCGAAGCAAGCTATGCATTGATTCGGTATCAGGCATGATTTGAGCCCCGGCGTAAAAAGCCGCTCGGAATACCGGCGTCCGAACGGTGTGCATGTTAGGTTGGGCCAAAGAAAGAGTTTCGAACCCACTCTATGCCCACCCAAATCAGACTCTATCTGCTCTTGGCCCTGACCTCCGGCCTGAACCTGTTCGGCGCCGATTTCGCCATGACGGTGACCGACAAGAATTACCTGGATACTCAAGGTTTTAGCGTATTTCTCTACGACAGTACGTATCATCCCGTTTTCGTCGACCAAAAGAACACAGCCATGGAGATGATTCTCCACGGCCAACGGATCGCCACAAACGGCGACGTCCGCCTAATGCCCACGCCCGAGCAGTGGGACCTGGTGGCAACACTGAACGGGCGTCAGGCCGATAAGGCGAACAACCGGCTCACCGCCAACCTCGCTTTCCCGACTTTCGATCTCAGCTACACCCTGGAGGTCGCCGCGGAACCAGGCGGCGTGAAGGTCAGCATCAATCTCGATAAGCCGCTACCCCAGAAACTCGCCGGGCGCGCGGGCTTCAACCTGGAGTTCCTGCCATCGCTCTACATGGGCAAGGCTTACCTGGTGGACGGAACGAAAGCCGGTATCTTCCCGCGAACGCCGAACGATCCGATGACCAAAGTGTTGCCGCTTGCCGATGAACCGAAGGAGGCCTACTACCTGGAAGACTGGAACAAGGCCAAGGGGTACACGCAGCCGCTGCCGGTCGCGCAGGGGAAGAGCATCACCTTAGGAGTCGACGACGCGCTGGCCCGGGTCAACGTTATGTCCGATACGGCTGACCTCATGCTGTTCGACGGCCGGGACCGGGCGCAGAACGGCTGGTTTGTGCTGCGTTCGCTGATCCCTTCGGGGATCACCACCGGTGCCATCGTGTGGCACATCAGGCCGGACGTGATTCCGAACTGGACGCGGCCGCCGATGATCGCGCACAGTCAGGTCGGTTATGCGCCCGGTTTCTCTAAGGTGGCGATACTCGAACTAGACCCGAAGTACAACGGACCGAAGACGGCCAAAGTGCTGCGCCTGGCAGAGGACGGTTCTTATAAGCAGGTGTTCGAAGGCCCGATCACTGCCGCAACGCCTTGGCTGCGCTACGTCTATTCGAAATTCGACTTCACCCCGGTGAAAGAACCCGGCCTTTATGTAATTGAATACGCAGAGCAGCGTACCGCGCCCTTCCCCATCGCGAAGGACGCTTACGCTCACATCTGGCAGGACAGCTTGGACCATCACCTCGCGGAGCAGATGGATCACGTCTCGGTTCGCGAAGCCTACCGGGTCTGGCACGGCGCTTCGCACCTGGACGATGGCCGATTGGCGCCGGTCGTCGGCGAGCAGTTCGACGGCTGGAATCAGGCTACGGCCACTGACGGCAAGTGGAAGGGCGGCGATCACATCCCTGGAATGAACGTGGGCGGCTGGTATGATGCCGGCGATTTCGACCTCGAGGAACCTGCGCAGCTGAGCGTCATTCAGAGTCTGGCTTTGGCGTATCGCGAGTTCAATCTGAAGTACGACGAGCTTACGGTAGATGAAGCCGCTCGCCAGGTTGAGATGCACCGTCCTGACGGAGTGCCGGACACTGTTCAGCAAGTCAAGCACGGCGCATTGCTGATTCTGGCTCAGTTCAAGAACTTCGGCCACGCGATCCGCGGCACGCACGAACCTGATTTGCGCCAGTACACGCACTTGGGCGACGGCGCCTCGAAAACGGACGGCCGCATTTATGACCCGAAGCTTCGACCGAATGAAGTGAAGGGGGATTACTCCGGCAAGCCGGACGACCGCTGGATTTTCTCCACTACGAACCCCTTCTTCGAATGGAACGCGATCGCCGCGCTTGCGGCGGCCGCCGATGTGCTGAATGGCTGGGACGACGCGTTAGCCAAAGACTGCCTCCAGACCGCGATCAAAGCGTGGAACGACGAGAAGGCTCATCCGACCCCCATGCCGGGGCGCGAAGGTCTAGGCGGCGGGGCTCCTGAAAATGCGAACGGCGGTGTTTTGGCCGCGTCCCAGGGTGCGGTGTCGCAGGGCCAAGGCGGGCGTAACAGACGAGGGACTTCGGGCGCCCCCACAAGTTCCGGGACGACGAGCGCGCAGACGGCTCCTCCGCCCGGCGTCGGCCGTCGCGGCTTTGGCGTCGGACAGGACTGGGCTGCTGCTTTGGAACTGACCATCGCGACGAATGGCGCGGACCCATACAAGTCGCGTCTGAAAGAGTTGCTTCCGGAGGTGATTGCCCCGCAAGGGATCGGACTGCGGGGGTGGACGGCGGTGCGGGCGTTGCCTTATCTCGATCAGGGGGCGAAAGACCAACTGCGGGACGCGGTGAAGACGTACATGGCGGGTCTGGATAAGGAGTTGGACGCCACGCCCTTCGGAGTGCCGCCGAGCCTGGGCACTTGGGGTGGATCAGGCGCCGTGGTGGACATGGCCACGCGGATGTACTTCCTGCATAAGGCATTTCCGGACCTGGTGAGCCCCGAATACACACTTCGCGCGGTCAATTACATCCTCGGCACGCACCCGGTATCCAGCACATCATATGTAGCTGGGGTCGGTACCGTCTCGAAGACGAAGACGTATAGCAACAACCGAGCCGACAACGCGTACATTCCTGGCGCCGTCATTCCGGGATACATCATTATCAAACCGGACTTCCCGGAGTGCATCGACGACTTCGGATTCCTCTGGTTCGAGGATGAAGCAGTCGTCGCCGGTTCGGCAAGTTGGGTCGTAGCGGGCAACGCTGCAGACGCGATCACTCAGGAACTGAAGTAACGCTGCGGCACAAGCGCCCGACGGTCTCGTAGGCGTTGCCGGGGTTGCGGGCTTGCACCATCACACTTACGACAACGGCGTCAATATAGGACGCATGCTGGTATGCGCTTTTATGTTTGCTTCGATGTCTTGCTCGGTGTGGCGACAGTAAGCTGAGCGCTGCGAAGACGTCGCTAGTTCGCGTGCGTCGCTTTGTCAACGGTGCTGCACCAAACAAGCTCCATCTGTTCCAGTGAACGACCTTTGGTTTCCGGCACCATCGCCCACATAAATAAGGCGGCAAGAATCGACATTACACCGTAGAGCCAGTACGTGAACCCGTGCTTGAAGTGTTCCACCAGATACGGATTTTTATCGAGAATGGGAAACGTCCAACTGACGACGTAGTTGGCGATCCACTGCATCGCCACCGCCAGTGCCATCGCTTTCCCGCGAATTTGGTTGGGAAAGATCTCGCTCAACAGCACCCAGGTGACAGGCCCCCAGGAGACTGCAAAACCGGCAGTGTAGACCAACATACATGTAAGTGCGACGATTCCTCTGCCGCCCAGCCAGAAGGCCATACCCAAAGCCATCATGCTCACGGCCATAATGAGCGCGCCGATAATCTGCAGCGGCCTGCGCCCAAATCGATCTACGGTCAAAATCGCCACGACGGTAAAGGTCAGGTTGACCGCGCCCACAATCATGGTTTGGAATAACGAAGCGTTCGTCGTCAAGCCCATCCCTTTGAAGATGTCGGTCGCGTAATAGAGCACCACATTGATACCGACGAATTGCTGGAAGATCGACAACATCAGACCGATGAAAATGAGCCGCTTCCCGAAGGAAAACAACTTGCCCGAGTGATGTTCGTGCAGGGAGGCATGAATCTCGGAGATTTCTTTCTCACTCTCCTCCGCGGTCACGAGTTTGGCCAGCACTGCGCGGGCCGCGCCCTCGTTGCCCTTCAGCATGAGAAAGCGTGGGGTCTCAGGCACCACGAAGAGCAGAATCAGGAAGAGGCCGGCAGGGATGCTTCCGGAAAGGAACATGTAGCGCCAACCGATGGAGTTGAGCCACACATCGCCACTGCCGGCTTTTGAGATTCCGAAATTCACAAAGTAAATCACCAGCATCCCGAAGATGACGGCGAATTGATTCCACGCCACAAGGTTCCCGCGAACCTTCGGCGGCGCGATCTCCGCGATATACATAGGCGACAACATGGAAGCCAAACCCACGCCAATGCCGCCTAGAATTCGATAGAAAACGAAATTCCCCATGTAATCCGGTCCCCCGTGCCCAATTGGAGCGAACGGAAACTCCGGTGCGGAGGCGCCCAGGGCTGAAAGCAAAAACAGCAGCGCGGCAATCACCAATCCGCGCTTCCGTCCGATGTTAGTGCTAACCCAGCCACCGATCAGCCCGCCGAGGATGCAGCCGATCAGTGCGCTCGAAACCACAAAGCCCAGCAGCGAATTGGCCGCATTCGCTTGAGCGGGGTTGGTCAGATCCGTAAATCTTGGATCGACGAAGTATGCTTTGAGGCTGTCCACAGCACCGTTAATGACAGCCGTGTCGTATCCAAACAGCAATCCACCCAAAGTGGCAATCAGGGTAAGCAGAACGACCCATGGGTTTATCCGTGGCATACAGCCCTTTCAGCCCTGACGTGTAGTGACTCGAACCGACGATGCCAGTGTACAACTGCGGCTGGGGATTGTGGTTCTCGGAAATTAGATAGGGAGGGGAAAAGCCCCCGTCAGATCTGCCGGTTTTCGAATCAAAGTATTGTCTGAAGCGTGTGGACCTTACCAAGCGATTCGAGTCTGCCATTGTCAACGTGCAACTCGGTGTTCACGCGCGCATAGGTCGACAGGGAATCAAGAATGCGAAGTCCGACAGATCATGCGGTCCCGCGGACCATAGAAGAGGCTTTTCAGGCGACCCGGCGCTCGTAGCGATAATGCAGACCACCAACTTCCGGTATCGAAACAATCGGACCCAGTTCGACAGGCTGTACAACTCGCGCTTCTGGACAATCTTTCTGCAGGGCTAAGTGCGTTCGGGCTCGATGATACAAGTCGTCAATACAAAACCCATAATGCGGAACCGCGCCAACTTCAATATCCATGGCACCCGTGGTTCGGCCGGACAGTATGGGTATACCGAACACTCATCCGACGGACCCGGTCCGCAGCACAATGCGGACTTGATCAAATTCAATGCTCGAGATCATTGGAAATACCGCTATGGATGTTCGAGGCCGGCTCCTGCTCTTCGCTGCGTCTGGCTAAGAATCTTGTTGTCGACTGCACGACGCTGCAAGGACTGAAAAGGCTACTGCACGACGGTGTGCTAGAAGATCGGCATTCTTCGTTAGGAGGTGCCGATGCAGACCCGCAAGATTCAGATCCAACACCTGCAGTTGGAGTTGTTTCATCCCCAGCCCGAGCTGATCGACTGGCACAAGTTGCCACGCGAGACTCAGCAAAAGGCGAAGACATTGTTAGTCAAGCTGCTTCGCGAATACGCGCGAACTCCGCTGCCGCGCCCCGGGGTAAAGGCAGGCAACCATGACTGACAAAATCAAAGCGCATCACTTCGAGCGCAAGGCGATCCTGTATGTACGTCAGTCGTCAACTTATCAAGTGAGCAACAACCTCGAGAGTCAGAAGCTGCAATATGCAATGCAGCAGCGGTTGCGGTACTTGGGCTGGCGCGAGATCGACATCGTGGATGACGATCTGGGCCGATCGGCGGCGGGAACTGTAACGCGGGCGGGCTTTGAACGGATGGTTGCCGAAGTCTGCTTAGGACAAGTTGGCGCAGTTGCCGCTCGAGAGGTGTCACGCTTTGCACGCAACAGTCGAGAATGGCAACGGCTCGTCGAGGTGTGCCGGGTGGTAGATACTCTCCTGATCGATCAAGAAACGGTGTATACGCCACGGCAAAGTAACGATCGATTGTTGCTGGGATTGAAAGGAAGTTTGAACGAGTACGAACTGGATTTACTACGACAGCGTTCGGTGGAGGCGCGACGTGAGAAGGCTCGCCGCGGCGAGCTAATTGTGGCAGCTCCGGCTGGCTACATCAAAACCCCGGATCAGCGGTTGGAAAAGGATCCGGACCGTCGCATTCAGGAGGCCGTGCAAGTGGTGTTCACGAAGTTCATGGAACTCGGTACCGCGCGTCAGGTCCTGTTGTGGCTTCTTGAACATGGCTTGGAGCTTCCAGTGGTCAACCAGGGCGAACTCCACTGGATACGTCCCACTTACAGCACCGTCCATCAGATCCTAAGCAGTCCGACATACGCAGGCGCCTACGCCTACGGCAAGACCGAGCACAGCGTATGCTACGAAAACGGTGCACCGCGGCGAAGCTCTCGGCGGAAAAATCGAGAGCATTGGTGGGCATTGATACCGGAGGCTCATGCGGGATACATTAGCTTGGAGCAGCACGAGCAGATTCAGCAGATGATGTCCGACAACTGTTACGGTCGAGAGCAGGTGGGAGCTGCCAAGGAGGGCTCGGCATTATTGGCTGGCATCCTGCGTTGCCGTCGCTGCGGCCGAAAGCTGATGGTGCGATATACGGGTAATCAGCATGATGTGTTGCGCTATGCGTGCTACCGAGCATGGCTGGATAACGGCGAGCCCCCGTGTATCGGATTCGGCGGATTGCCTGTGGACGAAGCGATCGCTCGGGAGATTGTGCGTACCGTACAGCCAGCAGCGATAGAAGCTGCGGTCCTGGCTGCAGAAGAGCAGAGTCAACAGAACGACCAAGTGCTGCAGGCGTGGGAACGAGAACGGGAGGCGGCACGCTACGTCGCTCATCGTGCACAGAAACAATATGATCTGACGGATCCCGAGAATCGCTTGGTTGCGGACGAGTTGGAACGACGATGGAATGAGGCGCTCCGACGTTTGCAAGACGTAGAACTGAGGATAGATCAGCACAATCGTCAACAGGCCGCGTTAGTTCGACCCACGAAAGAAGAGTTCGAGCACCTGGGGGGTGATTTGGAAACGGTTTGGCATAGCCCCACGACCGATGTTCGGCTGAAAAAACGCATTGTGCGTACATTGATTCACGGCATTATTGCAGACGTGGATCCTGACCGAGGCGAACTCATTCTAATCATTCATTGGAAAGGTGGTATCAGATCGGAAGAGC
>JAFAUR010000200.1 GCA_019243205.1 Acidobacteriaceae bacterium
TCCCGCGGCGACGAGAACCCAGTTGTGGCCGAGGTACGAGAGGTCTCCCGGCAAGTGGGCCAGGTTGAAGCGTTCGAGCAAACCTAACGTGAGAACGGTGGCGTAGAGATTGATGCCTGAGAGCCAGGCCGACCCCATCGCAAATCCAAGCGTACCGAGATCCATCTCTTCCTTCTATTGCACAACCATTTTCGCGCGGATGGGTGGACGAGTTCCGCTGGGAAAAATTTATCTTTTTGCGCCGGATGCTAATTTGGATGAAATTGCCATCTTTTCTTCGATGCAGCCGGCGCGATTGCGGCCGAACATTCGATTTACACGATCGCATCCTGGCGTGTTCCGAATGCGGCGATTTGCTGGAAGTTGTTGTAGATCCCGGCGAAATCGATCCCTGTGACCTGAAGCGAGTGTGGAAGGAGCGCAGAACGTCATGGGACGAACTGGATGCAAGCGGGGTTTGGAGGTTCCGGGAGTTTCTGCCCGGTTACAACAGCGCAGTGGTGACCATGGGCGAAGGCAACGTACCGCTTGTACGCGGTCGAGTGGCTGCGGAATGGGCGGACGTCGAGGATTTGCGCTTTAAGCATCTTGGATGGAATCCGACCGGGTCCTTCAAGGACCTTGGCATGACGGCCGGCATGACGGAAGCGAAGTATACGGGCGCCACCACGGTGGCGTGCGCTTCCACTGGAAACACCGCCGCGGCGCTGGCCGCATATGCAGCGCGCGGCGGCATGAAAGCGCGCGTGTATTTACCCGCGGGACAGGCGTCCGCGAACAAGCTCGCACAGGCACTCGATTTCGGGGCGGAGGTGGTGCAGATCTCCGGAAGCTTCGATACGGCGCTCGAAGAGATGCTGGGCGGCGGAGATCGCGACGTCTATTTCCTGAATTCGATCAATCCGTTCCGCATTGAGGGCCAGAAGACAGCGATGTTCGAGCTGATGGAACAGTGCGGCTGGAATCCGCCTGATTACCTGTTCGTTCCCGGCGGGAATTTGGGCAACTCTTCGGCATTCGGCAAGGCGTTCATTGAACTGAAACAGTACGGCTTCATCCAACGCGTCCCGAAGATGATTATCGTACAGGCGGCCGGCGCAAATCCCTTGGCGCGCATGTGGCGTAGCGGCACAACCGAACTGGAGATTGTGGCCCAACCGGAGACCGTGGCGACGGCAATTCGCATCGGCAATCCGCGTTCCTGGAGGAAGGCAATCGAAGCCGTCCGATTTACCGGCGGCACGATTACGGATGTGACAGACAAAGAAATCGGCGAAGCGAAGGCGGCGATCGGGCAAGATGGAATCGGATGTGAGCCTGCATCGGCGACCACGCTCGCCGGGATCAGCAAGCTGAGAAAGTCGGGCGAAGTCCCGCGAGATGCGAGTATTGTGGCTGTGCTAACCGGCCACGTTTTGAAAGATACCGAGTACATCATCAAGCGGCATGAAGAACTATCTGCCCAAGCAGTTTGAAATCTGTGTACCGGCATCCATTGCGAACCTGGGCCCGGGGTTTGACACGCTCGCTGTCGCGGTGCGGCTTTATCTCCGCCTGCGAGTTCGGATCGAAAACGGCAGAAACGAGCTTCGATTTACATTCCCGAATCTCGTCTTGGACGGAGAGAATTATGTGGAGCGGGCGTTCCGGTTCTTAGCAAATCAGAACGGCGGCGAATTCCCGTCCCTTACCGTCGAAGTGCACAGCGACATTCCTTTCAAGTCCGGGCTCGGAAGTAGCGCGGCAGCAACCGTTGCAGGGTTGCGACTGTACGAGGCGATTGCGGGACCCTTGCCGCTGCAAGGTTTGCTCAATGCTGCCTGCGCGCTGGAACATCATCCTGACAACGTGTCTGCAGCCCTGCTCGGCGGGTTGACCATCAGTTGCCAGATGCCTGACCGGTCGGTAGTCGCAGTGCGCGTCCGATGGCCGCAGCAATTGCACTTTGTCGTCTTGACGCCGGAGTATCCGCTGGCTACTAGCGAATCCCGCCAGGCTTTACCCCAACAGATTTCACGGGAAGACGCCGTTTTCAATCTGCAGAGGCTCGCGCTTCTGTTGCGGTGCATTGAGAGCGGAGATACGTCTCTATTTCGTGAGGCTTTGCATGACCGTTTGCATCAGCCTTTCCGGCAAAAGCTGGTTCCGGGACTGCAGCGCGCGCTGGCGCTGGAGCATCCCGATGTTTTGGGCGTGTGTCTTAGCGGCGCCGGACCTTCGGTGGTTGCGTTTGCGGAACGAAACTTCGAAGCAGTCGAAGATGTGATGGCGGAAACGTTTCGTGAATACGGACTGGCGTTTACAACGCGTAAGTTGTGTGCTCACCAAGAGTTCTAGTTAGCTCTAGCTCAAGAGCCTCGGATCGCATATCGAATTCCCGCTCGTTCGAGTGCGGCGCGCACGGGTTCGAACGCGTCCGCGGCGACATTACGATTTCGGCACGCTTTTCGTGCTACTTCGAGCCTGAACCGGGAGATAGCGACTCGAAACGTGATCTCCGCATGATCCGGACGTCTCGGGCTTTCTTGGATGTGTCGCTCAACGGCATCGTGCTTCAAGCACTACCCGAAGAAATCCCGCACTTTCTCGAAAACGGTCTTCTCGTGCGGGGTATTTTCCGCGGGAAGCGTTTCGCGCAGCTCTTCGAAAAGCCTGCGCTGTTCACGTGTGAGCTTTTTGGGCACCTGGACGTCGAGATGAACGTACATATCTCCGCGAGCCCGGCTGTTCAGGTGCGGCACTCCGAGATTTCGCAGGCGGAACTGCGCTCCCGGTTGAGTACCTTCCGGGACGCGGATCTTCTGCGGACCGTCGAAGGTCTCGATCTCGATTTCGGCGCCGAGCACCGCCTGCGCAACGTTGATCGGCAGAGTGCAATGCAGATCGGATTCGCGCCGCTCGAAGATCGAATGATCTTGCACCTTCACGACGACGTATAGGTCGCCCGGCTGGCTGCCCGGCACGCCGGGATTGCCTTCACCCGCCAAGCGCAGCCGCGTGCCGGTATCGACTCCAGCCGGAATGTTGACTTTAAGCTTCTTCTCTACCCTGCTGAAGCCCTCGCCCCGACACTGGTTGCACGCTTGCCGGATCACCTTGCCACGTCCACCGCATTGCGGGCAGGTCTTCCGAATGGAAAGGAAGCTTTGCTGGTACAGAACCTCACCGCGGCCATTGCAGACCGCGCAAGTCACGAGGCCGCCATTCGGCTCGGCGCCGGTTCCATGACATTTGCCACAGGCTTCCATCCGGGGAATTTGCAGATCGGCGGAAAGACCGCGCATCGAATCTTCAAACGAGATTTCGAGATCGTAGCGAATATCCTCGCCACGCTGCACACGCGAGCGGCGGCTGCCGCCGCTGCTGAAAGCGTCGCGGAAACCGAAAATGTCGCCCAGGATATCGCCGAAATCCGCGAAAACGGATTCGTCAAATCCGGCCGGTCCACCCGCTCCGTTGACCGCCTGATGACCATAGCGGTCGTACGCCGCCCGCTTCTGCGGATCACTCAGGACGCTATACGCCTCGGCCGCTTCCTTGAACTTCTCTTCCGCTTCCCGGTCGCCCGGGTTGCGGTCAGGATGGTACTGGAGCGCCAGCTTGCGATAGGAACTCTTGAGCGTCTGCTCATCGCAATCGCGTGAGACGCTCAGAACTTCGTAATAATCTCGTTTAGCGACACTCATCGCATTCTATGTGCGGGCAGCACGCTCACCGGTTCACCGCGACTTTCACCATCGCTGGGCGAAGCAGCCGCCCTTTAAAGTAGTAACCGCGCTGGTATTCTTCCAGGATAGTCTGATCAGGGTGCTCTGTAGTGCTCACCATCTCGACTGCGTGATGGACGTGTGGATTAAACAGGGGCACCTCGGATGATATGGGCTCTAGTCCCAACTTCGTCAACGTCTCGTAAAGGCGCTGATAGATCAGCTCCATACCGCGCGCATATTCCTTATCACTCGTTTCGTGCTTGAGCGCACGTTCAAAATCGTCGAGCACCGGAAGCAGCGCCTTGACGGTATCCATGGCGGCGTATTCGAATTGCTCGGTACGTTCGCGCTCGCTACGGCGCCGGAAATTTTCGAACTCCGCTTGTCGCCTCTGCAGCAGCTCCTGTAATTCAGCTTTCTCTTTCACCGCTCGGTCGCGCTCGGCGGAGATTTCAGTCAGGAACGCATTACTAGCTTCACGTTGCGGCGCACCATTCGTCACTTCTTCCGGCCGCTCATCAGTCGCAACAGGATTATCGTTGTCTTCGGGTTGCATGACTACACCAAGGTGGGGTGAGAGATCGGTCGATCTCCCTAAATCTCAGCGTAACAAAGAATTGGAAAATCTGGAACTGCCAGGATAAGCCTTTGATCAGCTTAACCTTACCGGCTTCGAGCTGCGATCGACTGTTTCGCGGTGTCGATGGGCGTAGGTGTGGCCGGCGCGATCTTTTCCGGATCTGATTAATGAACCTATAACTGCCCTTTACTGAAGCGGTAGATAAATCACACCCGCGGCCCAGTCTGACTCCTGCGAACAGCGGTCGAGAAGCAGGACTTCCTCGATCACTTGTCCAATTGGGAGCGAATCAGGCACAAGGACGATCGACGTGCATCCGGCCGCCTGCCGGTGTTGAAGCACGAGGGCTGGAACCATTGTTGCTAAATCGTGCGTGAGGACTATGCGCTTGTTCATCGTTGCCCATGCCAGCAATCTCTCATCGTCACGACCGGCGATCTCAGGAATATCCTGAGCACGGTTAAATCAAGGTCAGGGGAGCGACGCAATAGCCCTCGAATAATGTCGTTGTCAAAACACTCGTCCGCAAGCCATTTCACTGGGGCTTCTGGCGGGCGAGTAGGCGATCTCGAAGGCCCTTTGGCGACCACTCCGGATGAGAGGCAAGCACTGCCTCCTCGTTCCGCGCGCGAGTTTCAAAGTACTCAGCCAATTCGTCCGCATGCTTGAGGTAATACCCAATGACCTGATAGACGTCCGACAATTGCAAACTGCAGTACTTCTGCACAATTTCCTCGGCCGTTGCACCCCGGTTGAATGCTCGAACCACAAGATCGAGCGTGATGCGAGTACCGCCAACCCGAAACGCACCCTGAGCGTCTCTGGCCAATGGAATTTCGTCAACAACGGCGGTCACGTCTAGATTGTCGCCCAGCGCCTGCGAGAGAAGCAAGACTCTGTCCAGCCACACTAATGATCAGCTTAACCTTATTTACCGGCTCCGAGCTGCGACCGACTGTTTCGCGGTGTCGATGGGCGTAGGTGTGGCGGGCGCCGGTTCGGCGTCGCCGTTCTTGGTCAAACCGAGCGTCTTGCGAAGTTCGGTATCGATCTTGGCGCGGATGTCGGGGTTGTCGCGGAGAAACTGCCGGGCGTTTTCCCTGCCCTGCCCGATACGTTCGCCCTTATAGCTGAACCAGGAGCCGCTCTTCTCAATGATGTTGTTGGTCACGCCGAGATCGAGCAGATCCCCTTCGCGCGAAACGCCTTCTCCATAGATAATGTCGAACTCGGCTTCGCGGAAAGGCGCCGCAACCTTGTTCTTCACGACTTTGACTTTAGTGCGGTTGCCGGTGACCGTTTCGCCATCTTTAATCGCTGCGATGCGGCGAATATCCACGCGTACGGACGAATAGAACTTGAGCGCGCGTCCGCCGGTGGTGGTTTCCGGATTGCCGAACATCACGCCGATCTTTTCCCGGATCTGATTGATGAAGATCAGGCAGGTATTGGATTTGGAGACGATCCCGGTGAGCTTGCGCATAGCCTGCGACATGAGCCGCGCCTGCACGCCCATATGCGAGTCGCCCATTTCGCCATCTAATTCCGCCTTCGGAACCAATGCTGCGACCGAATCGACCACCAGGACATCGATGGATCCGGAGGTGATGAGCGCGCTGGTGATTTCCAGCGCCTGTTCGGCGAAATCGGGCTGCGAGACGAGCAGGTTATCTACATCGACGCCGAGCTGTTTGGCATAGATCGGATCGAGCGCGTGCTCGACGTCAATGAACGCCGCCATACCGCCCAATCTCTGGGCTTCGGCGACGACTTGAAGCGCGATCGTGGTCTTACCAGAAGATTCGGGGCCGAAGATCTCGCAGATCCGGCCGCGAGGGAATCCGCCCACGCCCAGCGCACAATCGAGCGAGATAGACCCGGTGGAGATGGCCGACACCGGGACGATCGCTTCCTTGGCACCAAGCCGGAGGATCGATCCCTTTCCAAACTGCTTTTCGATCTGCCCTAACGTGAGAGTTAAAGTACGATTGCGCTCTTTCTCGTCCATAGGATTCCTTTCAAAGCGGCGCCGGCGGGGAGGTCTTTCCCAGTATACTCCCAAACAAATATCTGCCAAGTTGTTTTGGCTAGCGTTCCTTATCTGGTGTAACAAATTCCTCATTGACAGGAAAGCGTACTCTTGCCCGTGACAGGAGGTACCTCCATAATCACATTTGCTTTGTATCCAGAAACGAGCCAAATGTCCGATACAACCACGGCATTGTATGTCTTGGGTGTGACCCGGACCTGGTACCTGCCAGCGACAGCGTTAAGAAGCTCGAAACTGCCACCGCGATCGGTGGACGACGATAGTAAAACGTCGCCGCTAGCCGAATCGAGAAGGTCAACCCTGGCACCGCGCAGCGGTTTGTGCAAGCCAAGTGTCCGAACGCTTCCGTCAAGAACGGGTGCCCCGGGCGCAGGTACGTAGTGAGGAAGTGCGGCAAGAATGGGCAGATCGCATTTCAAAAACTCCAGAGAAAGGTCAAGAGGATGGGAAGTACCTTCGGGTACGAGCACATTTGAGACTATTCTTCTCCTAAACCCGGGCCCTAATGCCTGTAACTGGTATTCGCCAGGAGGCACCTGCGAAAACGCGAACCCACCGTTTGCGTCAGCTATTGTTTGGAATACCTGAGTGGGCGAGAAAAGCGAAACGGCCGCACCGCTGATTCCTGGAGCCCCGTTAAGCCCCTCTACGGTCCCCGACACCACTGCGTCACGCTGCATCGACAGGCTTGCGGAGACTGAGATGCAACATACGGCTAATACCAATATTCGTGAGGTCATAAGGACCGGTTTATAAGATGTTGACGACCAGTAGGCAAAGGCCCATGTTGCCGCCCATCGGGAACTCCGATCGTCATTGATGTTAACGGCAGCGGCTTTCATCTTACGTCTCTTGAAAACGGAGTCACGTTTGATTTCTTCGGCTCCGGGACGCTAGTGAAAATCTTGGATTTCGACGGGGTCGACGAATGCTTTCTTGGTTCGCGATCTATGACAACACCATGGTCGGAGTTTGGCTGATTCTCTCGATAAGACTAAACGTGCGCAGCCGCTGCCGAGTTTAGCCGCTATACGCTTTCGCGACGGGCGTAGTA
>JAFAUR010000275.1 GCA_019243205.1 Acidobacteriaceae bacterium
CAGCCTCGGCCAAATCAAACCTGATATCATTTGCATCAGCATGTCGGGTCTGGGTCACGTGGGACCGCGCGCCAGCTACGTCAGTTATGGCCCCACTCTGCAGGCCCTGGCCGGGTTTACTCGGATGATGACCGACGAGCGCGGCGAGCCGCAAGGCTACGGCTATTCATACGCCGACATGGCCGGTGGTTACACTGGCGCCCTTGCCGCGCTCATCGCCGTGTGGCATCGGCGCCAGACGGGGCGTGGACAATTCGTCGATCTGTCGCAGTTCGAAGCGCTGGTCAGCTTGATTGGCCCTGGACTGCTCGATATTTCGGTGAACGGGCGAACGTCATCGCCCCCAGGTTACACCAGCCAGGAAATTGCGGCGGCGCCGCACGGCGTATACAAGTGCCGCCCGCTTGGTGATGATGACGATCGTTGGATTGCGATCAGTATCCGTACGCAATCGGAATGGGAGCGCTTCGTCGCGGTCATCGGCTCTCCCGAATGGGCTCAAAACCCGGAATTCCGCACCGTGTTTATGCGCATGCGTAAGCGCCAACAACTCGATACCTACGTCGGATCGTGGACAATCACGCAAACCGCTGAACGTGCCATGGAATTGCTCCAGGGTGCCGGGATCGCTGCTGGCGTGGTCGCGAACGGCATGGATATTTGTGCGCGGGATCCCCAACTGAAAGCCCGCGACTTCTGGGGTGCTGTGACATTGCCGGACGGACGGCAAACGAACGTGACCGGCGTTCCAATCAAAATGTCAGCAACCCCAGGATCGATCCGCACTCCCTCGCCAATAATCGGTTCTTCAAATGACTACGTACTCCGTGAGCTGCTCGGCTACAACGATAAGGAACGCGATCAGCTAATCGCCGCTGGCGCCGTCTGGCCATAAGACGCAGCCCACCCCATCACATGTCCGGGCATACGCGTTCGGAAACTTCTCCGCGCCTGGTGCTGTAGAGCCCTTGGTCTCCGGATCATCGGGCTCGAAGCTGTAGACGAGATCATGATCGATGTATCGAAAGCTCAGTTGGACGTGGCGTTCCGGCCGAGCGGCAAAAGGCTTGCGGTAGCGAATGCGTCTCGCGGCATTGCGCGGCTGGTGACAATGCTGAAGACTACGGCGCCTCGGTGTGTGCTGCTTGAAGCCACTGGCGGATATGAGCTCAAGCTGGTGTAGCGCCTATCAGCAGAGGACTTGCCAGTAGTGGTCGTCAATGCTCGACCGGTGCGTGAGTTCGCCCGAGCAACGGGCCGGTTGGCGAAGACCGATACGATCGACGCCGAGATTCTGGCGCACTTTGCCGAAGCAATTGAGCCCGAGCAGCGGCTGATGCCCGACGCTCAGACGCGCAAGCTGAAGGCTCTGTTGTCCCGGCGGCGCCAGCTCCTAGTGATGATAGTAGCGGAGGGTGATCGCAGCACTCACGCAATTGATGTGGTGCGCTGTGGAATCGCTCAGATCGTAAAGTGCCTCAAGAAGCAGCTTGCCACGGTGGGCCGCGAACTCGAGGTCCCCAATACTCGAAGCACGTCGCAAGAGCCGAGCGACGCTCTCCGTCACGCGGTTGATACGTTTATGTGGTTGGCCTTTTCACCAAGTCCCGGTAGCGGGGGCAAGAGACCAAATGGTCATTCACCATCCCAGTGGCCTGCATGTGGGCATAAACGATGGTGGAACCGACGAACTTGAATCCCCGATTCTGGAGATCCCGGCTTATGAGGTCGGACAGAGCGGTTTTGGCGGGCATTTCCTTGAACGATCTTAATTTATTGTTTACGGGCTTCCGATTGATGAATCCCCAGATGTACCGGTCGAAGGTACCGAACCCCTTCCGGATTGTGATGAAAGCCTTCGCGTTGCCGACTGCTGCGTTGATTTTGAGCCGGTTGCGGATTATTCCACTGTCTTTCAGCAGGGCTGCGATTTTACGGGAACCGTATTCCGCGACTCGAATAAAATCAAAGTTGTCGAACGCCTTGCGGAAGTTTTCCCTCTTATTCAGGATGGTGCTCCAGCTCAGGCCGGCTTGAAAGCCTTCGAGGATCAGGAATTCGAACAGTTTCCGGTCGTCATGTTGCGGAATGCCCCATTCCTCATCATGGTACTTGGCCATGACAACATCATTCGTATCCCAGCAATTCGGTTTGTTTTTTTCCATGGTTTGGCCGTAAAAGGATGAACCGATGCTTAACCGCCGGAGAATTTAAATTTCGCGTCGTTCTCCCGGGCTCGCGGCGGCCTGATTGGAAATGGTTGCTTCGTCTCTGTGGTGAACAACCAATTTTTGCCTCACGCCCTCGCCCAAGTCTCCGAGCGCGCTGTCCGCTGATTCCTTGGCGCCGATGGCCCTATGGTGATCCTCGCCATGTACCCGTAGGAAATAGTACACCAGCAATTTAGGGAGGGCGTGAAAATGGCTCGAATTCCGCTTGTGCGCGAAGACGACCTGCGACACCACCCGAGGCGCGGGAATTTTTCAAGCACGTGGAAGGCGGCCTCGGCGAGGTCTTCAACGCCGTGCGGCTACTCGCCAACAATCCTCAACAGGCGAGCGCCCTGATCAACTTCGTCCGTTCGGTGCGCCACAACAATCAGCTCACGCCAATCCTGACGGAACTCGCTTATACGACGGCATCCGTCGTTAACGGCTGCCACTACTGAACTGAGTGCCACACCACGAGATGCTCGGCCAGGGCATCGGAATCAGCGAAGAAAAGTTGCGGCATTTGGG
>JAFAUR010000415.1 GCA_019243205.1 Acidobacteriaceae bacterium
CGCAATATCCGGCATCGACCAGGCGCTGTGGGATATCCGCGGCAAGGCGCTGGGAATGCCGGTCTACAAGCTCCTGGGAGGGCCGTTCGATCCTCGCGGCGTACGCGGGTACTATCACGTCGATGGCGCTACACGGGAACAGTTGACGCAGATTCGGGAGAGCGCCCACCAACAGGGGATGACGTGCGTTAAGTCCGGCATTCCCGGTTACTACGAGTGGCTCGAGCGCAGACCGAAGATCGAGCGCGCCGTAAAATCTATACAGCTCCTGCGCGAAACGCTCGGTCCCGATATCGATATCGCAATCGATTTTCACGCAAAGACCAGCCCGACGGTGGCTTCGATCATCGTGAAGGAAGTAGAGCCGCTGAACCTGCTGTTCGTGGAAGAACCCTGCCCTCCGGAAAACGTACAAGCGATGGCAAAAATTGCACGGCGCGCGACTACCCCGATCGCAACCGGTGAACGGCTGATCGCCTCATACGGCTGCCGTGAGCTGATCGAAATGGGTGTGATTGACATCCTGCAGACTGACATCAACCACGTTGGCGGCGTTACCGCATTGTGGAAGGTTGCGGCCACGGCGAACGTTTCATCGATCTCGATGGCGCCGCATGCGTGTGAAGGCCCGATCGGAGGGCTCGCGACAATTCACGTGGATGCGGCGATGCCTAACTTTGCGGTGCAGGAGATCTGCGGCCAGGTCAAGCCGACACAGACGGACAAAATTTGGGAGGAGTGGTTGGGCTTTCCCGCCATGCGGATGGTGGACGGCCGTTTCCCGCTGTCTGAGAAACCCGGGTTGGGATTCGAACTGTCAGAGGCGAGTCTCTCTAAATATCCTTTCGCCGGGACGCGGCCCATGGCTCGTGTGTTTCACGACGATGGGTCTGTTGCCGAATGGTGATCGAATACGCAAATACCATGCAAGGAGCACTCATGAGAATGTTTTTGATTTCGGCGCTGCTCGGTTGCGGGCTGTGCCTGGGACAGTCAGCGGACGACTGTAAACCTTCATCACTTAACATCCCGGGTGCGCCTTACCCGTGCGTATATCCGGACCGCCGCGTAGCTTTCCGAGTGGCTGCGCCGGATGCTCAGAAAGTGCAGGTCCGTTTAGGAGGGCCCCACGAAATGACCAAAGGGCCGGATGGCCTTTGGACCGTCACCATCCCGCCGCAGGTCGTCGGATTCCACTACTACACGATTGTTGTGGATGGCGCCGTGGTCGCGGACCCTGCCGCTCGAACATTCTTCGGGGGAGGATGGGACAACAGCGCAATCGAAGTCCCCGAGCCCGATGTCGATTATTATTCCGCTGAAGATGTGCCGCACGGCGAAGTTCGCCAGCGCTGGTATTTCTCGAAGGTCACGGAGAAATGGCGTAGATGCTTCGTCTACACGCCGCCGGAATATGATGCTAATCCTGCGAACCGTTATCCCGTTCTCTACCTGCTCCATGGTTGGGGCGAAAACGAGCAGGGTTGGACTTCGCAAGGCCATGTCGAATTCATCATGGATAATCTGATCGCCGCGAAGAAGTCCAAACCCATGATCATTGTCATGGACAATCTGAACGCGGTGAAGCCGGGCGAGGATGCAAGCCTTTATGCGGCTCGGAGTATCATTGCGAGGCGATCGATGGCAGATGTGCCGCCGCCTCCAGGTACACGGCCCGCGCCCGGTGCCGCCCGCGTGGGATTTCCCGCAAACTGGGGTGAGACGTTCACGCAGATGATGTTCGCCGACCTGATTCCGATGGTGGAGCGAACGTATCGCGTGCTTCCCGGCCGTGAAAACCGCGCCATGGCCGGTCTTTCCATGGGTGGGGCGCAGACCTTCAAAACCGCGCTGAACAACCTCGACATATTCGCGTATCTAGGCGGATTCAGCGGCAGTTGCGGCGGTAGAGACGCGACCTTCGATCCTAAAACCAGCTGCGACGGAGCATTCGCCGACCCGGCCGAATTCAACAAGAAGGTGAAGGTATTGTTTCTGGGCATCGGCTCTGTCGAGGGACCGGGGACGAAGAATTTCAGCGACGCGTTGGCGAAAGCCGGCATTCACAATGTTTACTTCGAATCGCCTGGCACGGCGCACGAGTGGTTGACATGGCGCAGATGTTTGAATGATTTTGCTCCCCGGCTGTTCCAGACGAGCACTGGATCTGGATCCTAGAACCGGTTTGTCGCAGGGACGGGAGAATGACATCTCTGGTACTTTGTGTTCTCCTGTCTCGGCCCGCCGGCGAGACTATGAACTCGTTCGTAGCTGCTGGAGGAGATCATTGCTCAAAACGGATGGCGCCCAATATTTCTCAATGTGCTCGATGACCAGTTCTGTTCCTGCCGCATGAGAGACATGCGGCCATGATCCGGGATTGTACATGGCATCG
>JAFAUR010000580.1 GCA_019243205.1 Acidobacteriaceae bacterium
TGATATTCGTTCAGCGCAATCGGCCGGCCAGTGCGAAGAACGAGGTGCGGCTAACCCTGGGACGGTGGCTTGCGGTCGCGCTTGAATTTGAGTTGGCGGTCGGTATCCTGAAGACCGCCGTGACGCCGACCTGGACCGACATCGAGAAGCTTGCAGCGATTGCGGCGCTTCGGACGGCTCTCAACTATTTTCTGGAACGCGAAATCCAGCAGGAAGCATCCCCCGAACAACGGGTGGCAGAAAGATGTGGTGCGAAGGAGCGATCCGGTGTCGTAATAGCCCGCGAATCGATCGAGTTCAACTCGATTGGCGATGTCGTGGACAATTCGGTGTCGAACAGTTGCTGTCGTGCGTGCTCGCCAAGGGCATATCTGTAACGCATCGCCGCGACGGATTATCCTTATTGAACAAAGTGGAACCGGAGGAACGGATCGCTTACGGAACGGGACAAAATGCTTGCCGGCGAGCTTTACGATGCAATGGATCCCGACCTGGTTCGCGATCGCGACCGGGCACGCGAGCTTTGCCAGACACTGAACGCTACGCGTGAAACGGAGCAGGAAATTCGGCGACAGATTCTCATCCAGCTTTTCGGCAAAGGCGGTGATAGCGTCTGGATGCAACCGCCGTTCCTCTGTGATTATGGTTCCAATATCGAACTTGGAGAGCGCGTCTTTTTCAATTTCAACTGCGTCGTGCTTGATGTTTGCCCAGTGAAGATTGGAGATTCCACTCTGCTTGGTCCTGGCGTCCAGATCCTGACGCCGATGCACCCGTTAAACGCGGAACTCCGCCGCCGGCAGGAGTTCGGGAAGCCGATCTCGATAGGCTCGGATCTGTGGGTCGGTGGCGGGGCACTCATTCTTCCTGGTGTACGCATTGGCTCGCGTACGGTGATCGGAGCGGGTATCGTCGTCACCAAGGACATACCAGACAATGTGTTTGCGGCAGGAAATCCATGCCGCGTCATCCGCGATATCAGCCAGGAGAATGAGCCGGCGACGTAGCGGATACCCGGCGAAGGGACGGAATGGGCTTTGTCGCCGCATGTTGCCTCGCCAATGGTGGTCTTGCGCGCCCAACTGGAGTTCGCGAAGCGCGCTGGCCAATTAGGTCGCCGTCGAGAAGCGAACTGGTCGGTCTAGAAAACATCCCCTTGTCTTTCGCGAGAAACGATGAGACGTTCTTCTTTTCCTTTGCGCTTTAGCTTTCAGAGAGGAATATATTATGGCAACGCGTCGTGATTTCATTGTTGGCTCTGCTCAGTGTGTAGGTGCGGTGGCAGCCATCGAAGGCCACTTATCTGCAGGAGGCCGCGCATCTTCAGCAAGTTTTGTTGATGTATCCGCTGATACCAAAACCATCGCGGGAGAGCCGCTCGAGTATCCTTCCACTCCGAATCCGGTCATCTTCTCAAACGTCGTCACCATTACCGCCCGGAATTGTTACTCCATGGATGGTCCATCCGCTCCCGGCCTATCTTTACGTGCTTGAGGGCACGTTGACAGTTGAGTTCGCCGCGGACGGATCGCGCCACAAATTCAATGCCGGACAGGCATTTTTGCAGGCGAGGACTCACTGGCATCGTGGCCGTAATGACGGCACAACTCCTGTCCATTTCCTTGGCGTTTTCGTAGGCTCAAAGGATGTTCCGGTTATAATGCATCCACCCAATAGCAAGAGTGCACAGGAATCAGAAGCCGTGGGAACTCGCTAAAGTCGCGCAATGATTTCCAACGTTGTCGGCGATGCTGACAACACTTGTTCGAAGCGCATAAATCACGAGTGGTCGTTAGCGTTGTTCGGGAGTGACTCGGCGAGAAAAGTGGAGCTACCGGCCGAGTAACTGCCGAGTCACTTTCGAAAACGAGACTAGAAGGAAGCCGGTGGCGGGGCGTGACGAGTGTGGAGGTTCAAACGTTTTTTGGTACTCCTCCAGCTCGCAGCAAGCTTCGGTTTAGGCCGGAACGTGGCTCGGGAGGGCCGCGAGGGTTTCAGAATCAGTGATGGGAGAGGACAGGAAGTGGCAGCTGGGCGGTTCCAGAAGTAGCAACTATTACCCGAGACACACGGCTGGGAGCGCGCGTGAAAGCACGGTATCGCGCGGATTGTGACCGACTGCTTTAGGAAGTATCGAGTCGTTCGCATAGTAAGTAGAGCTCGCGGGCAGTCAATCTGCAGCCGGTCTGCATCGAGTGGCCGCAACGAGGACATTGCCACTGAG
>JAFAUR010000725.1 GCA_019243205.1 Acidobacteriaceae bacterium
CTCGAAGCAACGGGTAAAGATCCGTTAGCGTTGCGAGCTGAGCCGGCGAGTTCATGAACTACCTGGTCACGGGTGCGACGGGGTTCATCGGCCGCCCGCTTGTCGAGGAACTGTTGAGGCGTGGTCATAGCGTCAACTATCTCGCACGGAGTAGAAGTCAGCTTCTCGATTCGAGGGCGGCCTTTCACTTGTGGAATCCCACGGAGGATCTTTCGCTCAGCAGCGTGCCGAGACTGGATGCAATCATTCATCTGGCGGGCGAGCCGGTTGCGCAGCGCTGGACCGAGGAAGTGAAGCGGCGAATCTACGAGAGCCGGGTGGAAGGAACTCGACAAGTGGTGGCGGCGGTTGGCCGGTTGCAACACAGGCCTTCGGTCCTGGTTTCAGCATCAGCGACCGGATATTACGGCGATCGGGGTGACGAGATCCTCACCGAGGCGAGTTCCGCGGGCACGGGCTTTTTAGCTGATTTGTGCGTTCAATGGGAGCGCGAAGCGTCGCGAGCGCGTGAACAGGGAATTCGTGTTGTGCCCCTCAGGATTTCAGCTGTTCTGGGAGCAGGCGGGGGAGCGCTCAAGAAGATGGTCCCGCCCTTCCGGATGGGCCTTGGGGGCAGATTAGGCTCAGGACGACAGTGGATGTCGTGGATTCATCTCCGAGACATGGTGCGACTCCTCATCTTTGCGGCCGAGAATGAATCGATCACTGGACCGATGAATGGCTCAAGCCCAAAGCCGGTCACGAATGCCGAGTTCACGAAGGCATTGGCACGACAGGTTCATCGGAGCACCATGTTGCCCGCCCCGAAGTTTGCGCTGAGGATCGTGCTCGGCGAAATGGTTGATTTCCTCTTTTCCAGTGAACGAGTGATACCCGATGCGGCGCAACGAGCAGGGTTTTCGTTCGAACATCATTCGCTCGAAGGCGCGTTGAGGAACGTGTTGGGCGGATGAGCGGAGTACCGCGGATCGAGACACGGAGGCTGATTCTCGAACCGCTGCAACTGGCCGATGCGGACCACATCCAGGAGTTGTTCAATGATTGGGAGGTTGTGAAGCTGCTGTCCGACCGCGTCCCATGGCCCTACCCAGACGACGGCGCGTACGTGCACATAAGGGACAGCGAGCTACCCGCTATTGGCAGGGGCGAGTCCTGGTCCTGGACGCTGCGATTGAAGACGGCGCCTGAACGGATCATTGGGGCGATCGACCTGAAGCTCGGCGAGAATGAAAACCGGGGATTCTGGCTGGCGCCTCCGTGGCGTGGTCAGCGATTGATGCAGGAGGCGGCCGACGCGGTAACGGATTTCTGGTTCAACGAACTGAAATTTCCGGTTCTGCGGGCCCCCAAGGCGGTGGCAAACACGGCTTCGCGGCGTATTTCCGAAAAGCAGGGGATGCGACTGGTCGCAACGGAAGAACGGAATTTCGTTTGCGGTCGCATGCCCGCGGAGATTTGGGAGATTACGGCGGAAGAGTGGAACGAAAGCCGCAAAAAGGGCCGTAACGTGCTAGGATAAGGTTTATGGCAATCCCGAATGTAAAACGTTTTCGGCCGTTTTGCCCGACCTGTAACGAGAATTTCACGGTGATGGCCGTTCTTCCAAAGGACGCCAATGTGGACACTTACCTGGCAGATGCTGTAGCGCGTCACGACCACAAGGCCTTCCAGGAAGCCAAGCAGCAGCACTTCAAAATTCGCGTCGGTCAGCAAAAGCAGAAGAAAGCAAAGTAAGGCAGTCCCGTTTTTTCAACGAGCCCGCAGGTCCCTCGAGAGTTTTTCAGGAGCTCCTGCGGGCTTGTGCTATTCGGAGCGCCTTCGAAGCCGCGAACGCCACATCGGGATCGATGTCTTTGGCAAGAGAATTAAGCACTGGAATCGCGTCTTCCTCTTGCGCCGCACCGAATGCGGCACAGATTGCCAGTTTCTGGTCCTTTGTGGCTTGGGAAACGAGCGGGATGAGTGCTTTGCGAACGTCTTCTCTCCGACAAAGCTCGGTCAGATACGGCGAGGCGACGCCGGCATGGTTCGGGTTCTCGACATTTTCCAGCACAAACGGCAGCGGGCTGAACTCGGCCGTGGACACATTGCCTTCATTCACCAACCCGAAGGCAGCCGCCAGGTGAACGCGCCAGCCGGCATTTGGTTCGTTATAGGCTTTCTCTAAAATCGGATAGTCTTCCGGTTCCCGAATGCGTCCGAGTCCTTCGAGGGCTGACGCGCGCAGCTCCGGATCCTGGTTCGATGAGTATTGGTGGAAGGTGGTCCGATCTCCCGGGATGCCGAGCCGAGCAAGGGCCAGTAAAGCGGCACGTCTGATGGAAGTATTGCGGGCATTCGCCAGGGCCGTTCTAACGGCGGGGGCGGCGGGAAGGCTGCGGAGAACGCCTATGGTTTCGAGCGCCGTCATCTGAATCCGCTCATCGAGATCCGTTGCGACGGCCGAGAGTCCCGGGTCAGCGGCCGGATCCTTTATTTTCTGCAGAGCAACCAGGCTTTCGAAGATGAGCGCATTGTCTTGCGCGCGAAGCGAACCGACGAGCGATGGGACGGCGGTTCGATTTCGGAGAATGCCAGACGCCAGAGCAGCGTTCGCGCGAACGTCCATGCTAACGCCCCCAGCGACCTGGTCGGCAAGCGCCTGAGCCACATCCTGCCGAATGAAGACGTCGGCATCGACGACCTGATCGTTCCGCGAGTTGAAGAAGGATTTTACGCTGCGAACGCCACGAACAAACGTCCCGCTTAGCGCGCCTTTGACGACATACCCGGGCACGTAGTAGTTGACGATGCCGTCGGTGGCGCGAATCTGTACTTCCGCATCGTTACCGTGCGCGGCTTTCGCCAGGGGAGCCAGGCTGTCGACAGTGCCGATCTTGACGATCGCTTTCACCGCCTCGACCCGGATCTCGCGCGCCGGATCTGAAAGGTCCTGTTGCAGTGCGGGAAGCGCTGAAGGCCCACGCTTGGCGAGATCGTGAATACGACTGATTCGCTGTTTAGAGTCGAAATGGTCTTCCTGCTGAGCCAGGAGGAGCGAAGAACACAAGCTAAAACCCACGGCGAACCGGAGCACAGATACCGTCAACATACTTATTGAGACGTTAGCTGCCTTATCGGACGACTTCAACAGTTATTTTGTGAGGGATCAATCCGGCTTCGTAACCGAGGTCGAGCAGCTTTTGAGCAGCCTTGGGAACAGTTTCGCCCCCGTCCACCGTGTCCTGATTGACATACATTCCGACGAACTGGTCGGCCAGCGACGAATCGAGGTCACGGGCAAATTGCATTGCGTAGTTCAGAGCTTCTTCGCGGTGCTCGAGCGAATAGACGATGCTTTCACGGAGAAGTCGCGAGCATTCCGCCTGAATGTCACGAGGAAGATTGCGGCGGAGGGCGTTTGCACCCAGTGGCAACGGAAGGCCGTACGTGGATTTGAACCACTTACCGAGATCGACGACGCTATGCAGACCGCCGTGCCCGTAGGTGAGCTGCCCTTCATGGATTACGAGCCCACCATCGACTTCGTGGTCGCGGACCGCATTCAGAATTTTGTCGAACGGGACCACGACGTGCTGGAAATCGGGCTGGAATAGTTTCAAGGCAAGGAACGCCGTGGTCATGGTTCCCGGGATCGCGATTTTCTTCCCTTTTAGCTCCTTGGGCGACATTTTCCGCGAGCTGACGACCATAGGCCCGTAGCCGTCTCCGACGCTGGAGCCGCTTGCCATCAACACATATTTGTCGGCGACGTAAGGGTACGCATGATAGGAAATAGCGGTCAATTCATACACGCCTTCGGTGGCTTTTTTGTTGAGGGATTCAATGTCTTCAAGCACATGGCGGAAATTGACGAGCTTTGAGCGCACTTTCTTTGTGGCCAGACCGTAGAACATAAAGGCATCGTCCGAATCCGGACTGTGGGCGCAGACGATTTCCGACACCGGGGAGGAGCTCATAGGGGAGATCTTTTTTTGGAGCAACCTCAGTTTAACAGGGCAAACGCTAGGAATTGCGGTGTTCGAGGAGCTCCGGTACGAGATGTTCCACGTCCTCTTCGAGCGCCGCGAGCAGACGCCCGCAACAGTCAATATCGGCTTCCTTTGCCGCAACCTCGAGTTCCTGGGCGCGAAGCCGGGCGCGTGGAGCATGCAGCGTACCGAACGAACCTTTCATCGTATGAGCAATGCGGCTCACGCTCGGGAAGTCGCGTGCAGCCAGTGCTTGAGAGATCTGCGCCAACTGCTCGCCGCGTTCTTCGAGGAACAGATCGATAATTTCCCTACTCAAATCGGGATCGAACGCGACTTGTTCGGCAAAAGCATCAGGCTCAAAAACGGGTAATTCAGCCGTGACATATGGAAGGACTCGAGCCGAGCTCTTCCGCACGCCGGCGCAGGACTCCACGGTCCGGGCAAATACCGGTGCCTCAAACGGACGGGCGAGCACCGCATCGAATCCTGTTTCGGAGAGCGATAACCCGGAAGGCGCCAGAGAGACCAAGACAGTTCGCAAGCCGTCCCCGGAATTACCCTCGATTTTTCGTATATCCACAGCGAATTGGGCCAACGTTTCTGAGTAATGGGAGCCCGAAACCAGAATGGCATCCCACCTTTGAACAGAGAGCGCCTCGAAAGCTTCGTCGAACACCGACGCTGTAAGGACAAAATGGTCGGCTTCAGACAGGGCGTCCGAAATTGTGGCTGCTTCCAGAAGATCGCTTTCAATCAACAGGACACGCAACTTGCTCATGCACCAACTCCCAGGTTTCGCAGCAGCCAACTTCTTGTATCATCGGACGCTTACCTGAGAATCGGCGATTCCCGCAAGCAACTTTATACCCAAAAAACCCACTTCT
>JAFAUR010000923.1 GCA_019243205.1 Acidobacteriaceae bacterium
CCCACCCCCAACCAAGAAGAAGTAGAGTCTTTTTCGAATCGCGGAGATGGCGGAATTGGCAGACGCACTAGCTTGAGGTGCTAGCGGGTAACACCGTGGGGGTTCAAGTCCCCCTCTCCGCACCAGTAAGTCCTTCAGTCATCTTTATACTTTGCGCAGTTTACTAACGCGGCCTACCTCAACCCATTCGACAACGTAGATATTGCCTTTGTGATCGGGGGAGCCTACTCGGTACTCACCGGTGCGGGAATTTCGGGAAGGGGGTCGCGGGCTGCTTCTGGATCATTTCGATGGCTCTGTTAGAGCACTGTAAACTGCAGCGTGGCTCCGGTACTCGAGCGAGTGATTGTCCGGATGAGTCATGCGCTGGATCATAGCAACGAAGACAATATCGTTGGTGGGATCCACCCAGAACCACGTGCCGGCCGCACCGTCCCAGAAAAAAGTCCCTTTGCCATCGGACATGCCCGCTTCGGGCGGATCGAAGATGACGGCGCAGTTGTAACCGTAGCCGAAGCCGGGGCGCATGACGGACTGGCCGATGCCGAATTTGCCCGTCAACAGCGAGGGCGGCAGATGATTTGAAGACATCAGCCTGACCGATGCGGGAGCAAGAATGCGCTTGCCCCCGAATTCGCCACCATTGGCCAGCATTTGCGCGAAGTGATAATAGTCTTCTGCTGTTGTGACCATGCCGCCCCCGCCTGATGGCATCGAGGGCGGCGCGCTGTAATCCGTCGGCGTGTCGCCGCCGGGGTTGACTATCTTAAGCTGTCCGCCATCTCCGGCGCCGTAATTGACGGCAAATCGTGATCGCTTATCCTGCGGAACGAAAAATCCGGTGTCTTTCATACCGAGCGGGTCGAAAATGTGGTCGCGCATGAAATCAGGCAGAGTCTGTCCCGAGAGCTTCTCAACCAAGTAGCCTTCAATGTCCATGCCAACGCTATACATCCAACCTTTGCCCGGCTGATAATTGAGGGGAATGCTAGCGAGCTTCTCGATCATTTCATGCAGATTGGCAGACTGCAGCACTTTCTTTTCCTGGTACATTGCGTCGACCGGCGAATGCGACGAGCCATATGAGAAGCCGGCCGAGTGACTCATAACCTCGCCGATCGTGGGCGGATGCTCGGGGTCGACGAGGACCACGTTGCCGCTCCCGTCAAATCCATTGAAGACTTTCAAATGAGCAAACTCCGGGATGTGCTTGGAGATCGGGTCCCACGGCAGCCATTTGCCCTGTTCGTAGAGGATCATCATGGCGACCCCCGTGACGGGTTTGGTCATCGAGTAGGCGCGAAAGATCACGTCCTTGGTCATAGGCGCGCCCGCTTGCATGTCGCGCTGCCCGTAGGTGCGGTATTCAATCACCTGACCGTGCCGGGCGAGGATGGTAACGGCCCCGGCTAGCTGTTTCTGATCGATCTCATGTTGGATGAGCTCGTGCAGATTCTGCAGGCGCTCGGTGGAGAAGCCGACTGACTCGACTTTGGCGGCCGGCAAATCGGCACCAGAGCAGAGCAAGGCGGTAAGTAGAGAAAGGACCAGAATGGCGCGTTTCATGTCCGCAACAGATCGTTATATCAGGCTTGCATTAAGGCATCGCAAACAATCGCTTGCTCAATAACCTCTACAACGGCTCCTGTAGTCGCTCGGTACCCGGGATATACTCCGTACGCATGTTGCGAAGTTGCTCTGGATTTCTTCTACTACTAGTCATTTGCACGGGCGGCTTGGCGGCCGCCATCTCTCAACCCGTTCCGGTAAAAGGAGGCGTAGTCGCGGGAGTTCCCGGGCGCGACCCTTCCATCACAGTATTCAAAGGCATCCCTTTTGCTGCGCCGCCTGTTGGCGACCTGCGCTGGCGTGAACCCAAGCCGGTCATCGCTTGGACAGGTGTGCGGAAGCTCGGAGACTTCGGTGCGAGTTGTATCTAAACAATCCGCAACGAATTGATGCCGTGGACTTACGAGTTCATGACGCACAACCAGATCAGTGAGGACTGCTTGTATTTGAACGTCTAGATGCCCGCGAAATCAGAAACCGAGAAGCGGCCCGTATTTGTGTATATTTACGGCGGCGGATTCAATTCCGGATCGGGAGCCGTTCCTCTCTATGATGGCGAGGGCCTCGCCAAGAAAGGTCTCGTCGTCGTTACGTTCAATTACCGCGTCGGTGTATTCGGGTTTCTAGCTTTACCCGAACTTACGCGTGAATCAGCGCATCA
>JAFAUR010000999.1 GCA_019243205.1 Acidobacteriaceae bacterium
CGAAGTGTCGCAAGGCGGTGGCGACGTAGTATCGAATCGCCCGTCATGCACATGAACCGGCGCGGGGAAAACGATGCAGAGTGCGTGCCCACTGGGACTTTAATCCTGCCGGCGCCAAGCTCAACACAGTTGGACTGTCCATTTTCATCTGTTTCCGATCTCGCTCGCTATATCCGCGTTTGCTCAGCCGATGCACAGCACTTCAAATAGAGGTATTCAGATCCAACTCATCACAGCGGTAATGTTCTCTTCGTGACGCGCCACTAATATGACCTGATACCGCCCAATGGCTTAGCTGTCACGAAAATATCTGGACAATACGCCTCGGACGTTTGGCCAGGCGGTGCATGACCGCCGAAACGCACGAGATGTGTGTCCGGCCACGCATTGCGCCTGTTGCGACTCTAAGAACATGTCGTAGAGTCCCGGAAGTAGCGACATCCGACACGTCAGGAACCATCAACTCACGCCTGGGTCTCGCGGTTCACCACCGCGCGATGCGCTCAACCGAAGGATCATCCTTCGTAAGAACTCGTCCGAGTCCATCCCCTGCGATGAAATAGTCTCCTTTCAGACCACCCAGATGATGCGCCAGCCAGAGATCCGCCACACTGTCTCCATCCTCGACGGTGTTGCCCGTGAAGATGGCGCCGCCACTCATTGTGGCCATCGGCGCTTGACCAAGCTCCGTGACGTATCCTCCTTCCTTCGTCCCAATCGCCTGCTTCAGCATGTCGCTGAGATTGATCGGAGCAGCACCGCTTACGGACGGATTGTAGGTGTCGTCCGGGTTCATGGTCGCCGTATTTTCGGTGTAGTTGTCAGCGTCGCCATGACCCGTTGCGAAATGACCTTGCATCAGATAGGTGCCCGTTACGGAGTCCTTCACCTGAGCGAGCACGATGGAACCATAACAAATCCCCGCCACGGGCTTCCCACCCTTAATAAATGCCTCGAGCAGCATCCAGTCTCGTGTATTGTTCCCGAAATCGCCAATCGCTCCGCCGCCGCCGACCCAGGCCATACCGGAAAATTTATCAAGCGCCTCCAGATCAACTTGGAGGCGCACCGCGAAATCACCTCGAGCTTCCTCACCCTGTTTTGGACGCGGATAGCTGTCTCGTACAAGATCACGCAGGTTGACTGGTTTCTCCAGGAACGTGCCGTACGCATCGATGGGGTCTAGCTCGGGAGGAACAGAAGGAAGCGAGCCCTCGTCGGATGCTACTTTACGCTGCGCGATTGCAGCCTCACGCCTTTCGTTATATCTTTTGCGCTGAGCAGGCGTGAGGAAGTGCCGGCCCAGGTGCGCGATCCCCTCGGTGATTTGCAGCGCGTTCAGTGCCTGATCGGTGAACGGAGCCACGACTGTGACGCCATAAGGAATCGGCTCCTCACCGTGTTCCGTAATAGCAACAACCTGGGCTCCCTTCAGCATCAACTTACAAACGAATAAGGTCAGCTCGGGGCTGAAGTAACCGGAAACGGGAACACGAACACCGAAAGTTTCACCGTTCTGGAAGAACTTGCCCCGAATGTCCACCCCGGTTCGGCGAAGGACGTCATCGTCGATCATCGCTACAAGCTCGTTCTTCGGAGTGCCGCCGGCCAGCGCCGCTGCCATTCGGTCGATACTCAGATGACGGTCCACCGGAGCAGGCCGCGCCGTCTGAAACAGAGGAATTCTTTTTGCAGATGCCAGAGCGGTATGCTGAGCAGCGGACTTAAAGGTACCAAAGGCTTGACTCCAGTCAATCCGGCTGCCACGGGCGCTCTCGACAGTTTTTCTGACGTTTCCATCCAGTGTTTCCATTCCCGTGTTTGTTCCTCGATTGCCAGATTTTTTTTCTGTTGTTGCCTCAACCATTTTCAGTTCTCTCCTTCAGCGAATGATGTCATAAGTTTCCACCCGGAACGATCTGTTGATGGGTATCCCCGTGAGATCCAAACCGCCTGGATTTTCGGTGCTTTGGTTTGCGCGCACGAGATTGGCGTTCGCAGATCTCAAAACTGCTGCCTTCATCGTGATCCCTCTCTCCAGCGAACGCCGCCCAGGGTGATGTCCGGCGGCTTCATCTCAAGATAATAGCCGAAATAAAACAGTCTGCTCTCGTTCCTCACCAGTGAGGGGATGCGGTTTTGCATTCACCTCGTCACCTTTCTTTTCTACAGCCGATGACTGAATTCGAAATGTCCTGTCTGACCCACCTCCTTTGCAGAATCTTTGAAGCTTAACCGCTCCGATCCGGTTAGTTGCCCAACCAAATCGGTTGTCAGCTATCACCTCCCACCGGCAACCACATGGATGGGAGTTTCACACACCGGTAATCTGCGCCATTGGTGAGCACTGAGATATGCGGATTAGTAGCGGCGATGTATTTGTTCGAAGGCCTTCACATTCGCGATTACGATATGACGCGGTTATGTTTTTCCCATTCATTGCTCTCGTGCTTCCAAAGTTTTAACACTGCTACGGAAAACTTGACCGCGGTGGACCCATTTCGGAGCGGTTGTTCTCGACGTTCTTACTGCTGAAACTGTGACCTTCTAATGGAGCCGGATACCTCAATGGTCTCAACCCTTGCTAGAATCCCCTTGCATGTGGACCAGTCGTCGGCAGGGTCTTTCGCTCGCTTGGAAATTCCTGCTTTGCTTCAGTGCGGTTCTGGTCACCCTCATTTTCGCGATGCTGGTGTATGTGAATTTCCTGGCCGACCGGTTTGTAGTGGGTCGCACAACGGAAGACTTGTTACAGGGCCAAGCACAGATCAACTCTGCAGTCAAATGCCAGCTTTCAGCCCTTTCTTTAACCGCGCGCGTTGTAGGCTCATTCCACAGGCTCAGGGAGGCTATGGATAAAACCGATCTTCCAAGTGTAAGAAATTTTCTGTTCACCTATCAGCAGGAGAACCGTGGGCCGGATCTATTGATTGTTCTCGATGGGGATGGCCGCGTGCTGGCTCGCACGGACTCATTGCAACGCGATCCAGTTCGCGATGTTAAATCCCATTGGACTGCGCCGGCTTTGTCCAGCGGAACAGCCCAGCGAACTCTCTACACACGAGATGCGGTTTACAACGCGGCGATTGCGCGATCCGAAACAGAGGGACATGTCTTCGGCTTCGTTCTCGCAGGCTCGCGAATGGACAATACATTCGCGCGCGAACTAAGGAGCGTCAGCGACGACGAAATCGTTATACTTGGCGATCGGGTGATTGGCTCCACCATTCCGGGATCGGTCCTGCCCTGGCACTCGCGCGCGGATTGGCATGCTAAACCGAACGGGAGTAGGGGCGGCGACGCGGTCCGGATCGGGACAGGGCGGTATCTGTTTCCACCAGCACTCCAGAAAGACCTCCGCAACAGCGTCAGTGCGGTCCGGATCGGCGCAGAGACGTACTTCGTTCTTCCGACTACTCTCGCGTATGCTGGTGCGCCGCTGATTCTTTGTCTACAATCAGCGGACAAAGCTTTGGCGCCGTACCAGAGGATCCAGATCGGTCTGCTCGTGCTGGGCATTCTGGCTGCCGTGATTGGCGTAGCGGGTAGCGCCCTTTTTGCGCGCCGGTTGACGGCTCCGATTGTGGAGTTGGTGAAGGCCACGCGCGAGGTTGCAGGCGGGAATTTCGATTTCCGACTGAAGGTGCAGCGGCGCGATGAGATCGGAGTTTTGGCGCAATCGTTCAACAGCATGACTCACGGACTGCGCGAACGTGCCGACATGCAGAAGTTCGTCTCGCAATCGACGCTCCAGATGATTCAATCGGCGGGCAATAAAGCTCTGACGGGCGAGCGAAAGGTGCTGACGATCTTCTTTTCCGATATACGCGGATTTACCTCATTATCGGAGCACCGCGACCCGGAACAGGTGGTCAAAATTCTCAATCGGGTTTTCACGGTGCAAGCCCGGCGCGTTAAGCAATTCTCGGGGGATATCGACAAGTTCGTTGGTGATGCGATTGTCGCGTTGTTTGCGGGAGAGGATGCGCCAATCAATGCGATTCGGTGCGCAAGCGAGATCCACAAGGAGATGCAGGAGTACAACGCGCAATTGCTGAGCAATGAACCGCCGATCGAGCTCGGAATAGGGATCTCGACGGGCGAGGTGATACTCGGAAGCATTGGCAGCGAGGACCGGCGCGATTTTACGGCGATCGGTTCCCATGTGAACCTGTGCGCACGCTTGTGCGGGCTGGCGCGGCCGGGCGAAATCCTTCTTGCGGAATCGACGCATCGCGAGGTACGGAACGTTGTTACGGCGGAACGTTTGCCGGCGCGGCGGGTAAAGGGCTTTAGCGATCCGGTTGCGGTTTACAAGGTGGAAAGCTAAACTTCAGCGATTGGCCTTCATTCAGCCTAATGGCGGTCGGCGACGTACACGCTCTGCGGATATGCTCTTCCGTTTCATCAATTGACAGTATCGCTGTTAAGCTCATGAACTATGCTTATTTCGCTCTTGACTTGAGCAGCAAGGCCGGAATATAGTCGACTGGTCATTTTCTTGGCTGAATGAATCCGCAACCATGCGGTCCCGCGCGTCGCTAGGATACCGAACAGATTGGGAGGAAAGATGGGTTCGAATACTATCAGCACAACCAAAGCTTTAACGGAAGAAGAGATCAAGAATTTTGCCGCGGCCTGGTATTACGCGCTTGATATTCACGCCCCGGTAGAAGAGTGCTATCGTCTTTTGGCTGACCGGGATCTCAACATGCAATTTCCTGACGGCGATATTCGGGATTTTGCATCGTTCAAGAAATGGTATGACCGGGTAACTAACCTCTTTTTCGACGAAAACCACAATGTGCAATCGGTGAAAGCGAAAATTGGCGGCCCGGAAGCAGAAGTGGAAGTGGTGGTCGGATGGCAGGCGAGTTGGTTTCCGGCGCCTGCGGCGAAGAGCAAGCGCACGTCGATGAATGCCGTCCAGAGGTGGAAAGTGCGCCGATCGACGAAGAACAGCTACGGCGTGGAGATCGTCGAATACATGGTGGATCGTTTCGATTACGCGCCAGGTTTCGCGCAACTGTAAGGGCATACATGGAAAAGAACGTCCCTAATACGCCTCTCGGCCAGCTCTACAAGGAGCACATTGCTTTGATTCTCAAAAAAGATATCGAAGCCATCCTCGATCAATACACGCCAGACGCCCTGCTAATCAGCAGCTTCAGCGACGACCGGAAACCGCGCTATTACCGGGGGCGCGCTGAGCTTCGCGAGCACTTTCAGGGAATTCTCGCCCTCAAGGGTCTGGAGGTGGAGATTGCGTTTTGGGGTGAAGACGATTATCGTGCTCTGATGATCGTGGAGGATGTCAAGGCGACGACTGCTGAAGGAACGGCCACAATGCGTTTTGCAGATAGCTGGGTATTGCAAGACGGCAAGATTTCAATTCACTTTGCCGGAATGGTGCAATATCCGGACGGATCGATAGCATAAGTTGCGGCGAGACGACTGATGAGGTTAAAGGGCAAGAAGATCGGCATTCTTCTGGAAAGCGATTTCTACGAGAAGGAAATTTTTTACTACGAACACCGGTTCCCGGAGGAGGGGATGGAGTTACACTTCCTGACCCGTCTATGGGGACAGCCGTCGTTGACATTCCGCGGTCACGAAGAACACTACCCGTTCATTTGCTCAGAGAGCTTCGAGAACATGAGCGACGAGGAGTTGCGCAGTTATTCGGCGGTTATTGTTCCGTCCGCAATGGTGTCGGACCGGCTGCGCTGGACCGAAGATGTCAACCGGCTTCCGCCAGCCGTGGAGTTCCTGAAGCGGGCCTTCGCGGAAAAGAGCATTCTGAAGGGAATTATCTGTCACGGCATGTGGATTGTGGCGCCAGCTCCGGAACTGGTGCGCGGCCGCCGGGTCGTCGCGCACAACAATTTGCACGGAGATGTCGTCGCTTACGGCGCAATCTACACGGACCAGGACGTAGTGGTGGACGGCGACTTGGTGACGGGGCGCACGGGTGGACACTGCCATCTGTTTGCACGAAAAATCATTGATATGCTGATCGAACGCGAGCAGCAGAAGAAAAATGGGTGCCCCGGTGACTAACACCGATTTTTCACATATCGGCTTAAGCTGCAAAGATCCGACCGCAATGGAGCGGTTCTACGCGAAGCACTTCGGCTTTCGGCGTGCTCGAGTGTACGCGCCCGGTCCGGGACAGGTTGTCGTGATTCGTTCCGGCAATGCGGCGTTGGAGTTGTTCCCGTCTACAGAGGGCCTGCCCTCTCCGCGCGTCTTGGGCGCGGGTCCCGATTATCCGAGCGTTCGCCACATTGCATTTCAAGTGGACGATCTCGATGCCAAGTTGGCTGAAATGGGATCCGATGCGCGTATCACGCTGGGACCGCTGGATATGAGCCAATTTATTCCGGGAATGCGCGTGGCGTGGATTTCGGATCCGGAAGACAACATCGTCGAGTTGAACCAAGGGTATGTTGACGAGGAAAATCCGCCCGCGCTGCCCTGATTAGAGCAAAGGAGGAACGTATGGCCTCGAAAGCGGAAGCCGCTGAAGAGATCCGCTTCGGCGCGGCAGTACAAGTGTCGGTGGAGGTGGAAGTGAACGGGCGATTGCAGGCGATGACTCTGCCTTCCGACATGCGGCTGGTGGATTTCCTGCGAGATCGGCTGGGACTTACCGGAACCAAATTCGGTTGCGATACCGGCCAGTGTGGCTCCTGCACAATCTTGCTTGACGACGTGTCAGTCAAGAGTTGCACGATGTTGGCCGTTCAAGCGGACGGCGCCCGAATCACCACCATCGAGGGTGTCTCGACCAACGGATCACTCACCGCGCTTCAAAATGCTTTTTGGGAACAACATGCAGTGCAGTGTGGGTACTGCACCCCTGGCTTGATTCTGTCCCTAACTGATTTGCTCAACCGGAATCCACATCCAAGCGAGTCTGAAATCCGGCGCTGGATTGACGGAAACATCTGCCGGTGCGGCGTGTACCAAAACGTTGTACGAGCAGTAGAGAGCATTACGGCACAGGCAGAGTAAAAAGGCCCGGAAACGAGAAATGGCAACTCGCGTATTAGGCGCGCCTCTGAAACGCCGGGAAGATCCTGCGCTTTTGACCGGCGGCGCGAAATTCACCGCCGATCTCGACATTCCGAATGCGGCACATGTCGCAATTCTACACAGTCCCCTTGCGCATGCCAGGATCAAAGCAATCGACACGTCGCTTGCAGTACGCCTGCCGGGTGTGATTCGCATCTTTACCGGAGCGGATTTGAAGGATAAGATGCTGCCGCTTGTATGCATCTTCAAACCCGCCGGCGTAGAGAGCCATTTCCCGCCGCATCCGTACGGGATTCCGGGGGCGCAGACCGCCCTCGCGACGGATCGAGTGCGATATGTGGGCGAATGGGTTGCCGCGGTGGTGGCAGAAACCCGGCAGGAAGCGGACGATGCTGTCGCGGCGATTCATGTGGATTACGAACCGTTGCCGGTTGTAACAACGGCTGAAGACGCGCTGCGGGAGGGCGCTCCTCAATTACACGAATCGGTGCCCGGCAATCTGTGCGCACATATCAGCTTTGGCGACAGAGCGGCCACTGATGAGGCGATTCAAAAGGCCGAAGTCGTAGTGAAGCAGAAACTCACGATTCCGCGGCAGCTTCATCAGGCGAATGAGACGCGGGCCACGATCGCCAAATACGATCCCACGACGCAAGAGTACACGTTGTGGACCAATACGCAGATTCCTCACGGCAACCGGTTTATGATCTCTAGCCTAGTGCTCCGGATACCGTACAACAAGCTGCGCGTCATAGTGCCGAATATTGGTGGTTCTTACGGGTCAAAGGGCTACTTGTACCAGGATGCGCCGCTGATGTTGGTCCTGGCGAAAGAGCTTGGGCGGCCAGTGAAGTGGGTGGACACGCGCGAAAATCTTTCACGCACGACGGTGCACGCCCGCGGCCAGGTGCAGTATGCAACGCTGGCAGGCAGTCGCGACGGCAAAATCAGCGCGCTGTCAGTTACGAACTATGTTGATTTGGGGGCTTACCCCGCAACGAACGGCCCCGGTACGCCGTCGATTCTGACCGGCCGAAGTATTACTGGCGCTTACGCCATTACCAATCCGTATTACGAAGTGTATCTCGCATTTGCCAATTCCGTAATGCTTGGCCCGGCACGCGGCGCCGGCCGCATGGAAGCGATGCTTTTGGTCGAGCGCATGGTGGACATATTCGCGCACGAAATCGGAATGGATCCGGCCGAAGTGCGACGCAAAAACATGGTGCCGCCAGACCAGTTCCCGTACCAAAACCGGCTGGGTTGGACTTATGACTCGGGGAACTATGAAGCCGCTCTGAATAAGGCGCTTGAAATGGCTGGCTACGGCCAGATCGCGAAAAAGAAGTCGGACGCGCGGAAGCGAGGGAAGCTGCTCGGCATAGGAATCGGTTCTTACGTCACCATAGGTGGTGTCGGACCGTCATCACGCATGGGACAGGAGGGTTTGATTGGCAGCACTTGGTCGACGGCGGTCGTCCGCGTGCATCAGACCGGCGACGTCACGGTTATTACCGGCTGCCAGCCTCACGGTCAAGGTCAGATCACAACGTTCTCGCAAATCGCAGCGGAAGAACTCGGGGTTCCGATTGAAAAGATCGAAATCCTTCACTCGGACACGGTCGGAGTTCCTTACGCCCAGGGCAGCTACGGCAGCCGCAGCTTCAGCGTCGAGGGAGCAGCCATATACGAAGCTTGCCAGCTGGTCAAGCGGAAGGCTTTGAAAATGGGCGCCCACCTGTTGAAGGCTGACGAAAAGGACGTTGTCTACTCGGGCGGCAAGGTTGAGACGAAAAGCGATTCCCAGCGCTCGAAAACACTCGAGGAAATTGCTTCTGCCTTGTGGTTTGCGTGGGACATGCCCCAAGGCATGGAACCGGGACTGGAGATTACTTCTTACTTCGATCCCTCAGATTTCAATTTTCCATTCGGCACTCACGTCGCGATTGTAGAAATTGACGAAGAGACCGGGGGGACGGAAGTTGTCCGATACGTCGGCGTGGATGACGTCGGCGTTGTGGGCAACCCGAAGATAGTGGAGGGGCAGATGCATGGCAGCATCGCATTCGGCATCGGTCCAGCGCTGATGGAACAGGTTGTCTACGACGGGCATGGGCGGTTATTGACGCAAAATCTCGACACCTACCCGGTGCCGCGGGCGAGTGACATGCCTAACTTCGAGTTGGACCGCACGGTGACTCCGAGCCCAATCAACGGCATGGGCGCAAAAGGCGCCGGCGACGTGGCTCAACCTGCGGTCGCGCCCGCAATTGTCAACGCAATCTGCGATGCGTTATCGGAGTTCGGTGTCCGTCATATAGATGTGCCAGCTACTCCGGAAAAGATTTGGCGAGCGATGCAGCACAATTAATATGAGTTCGTTCGGGTACATTTCGCCGCAAACATTGGAAGAAACAATCGCGGTCTTAGGCGATCATCCGGAGAGCCGGTTGGTGGCCGGCGGCAATGACGTTCTTCTGCCGATCAATCACAGTCGGCTGATCGGGTCTTTACTGGTTGATCTGCGGAGAGTCAGCGCCCTGCGCGGAATTGAACGTCAGACAGATGGATCGGTGCGCGTTGGCGCGATGACGTCCATTGGCGCAATCGCTTCGAGCGCGCTGCTTCGTGCTGAATTTCCAGCGCTGGCGCAGGCCGCGGAGTTGGTGGGGGATGCACAAGTCCGTAACCGCGCCACGCTGGGCGGCAGCATCGCCGCCAATGACCCGGAGGCAGATCTGCCGGCTCCCTTGCTCGCCTTGGATGCGAGCATTGAGTTCCTCGGATCCCGAGGTAGGTGGAGAGTTCGAGCAAGCGAGTTTTTCCGTGAATCGGCCGCTGGACCGCATGACGAAATAATCGTCTCCGTGGTTCTACCCCGACCTCCCGAACACGCAGGTATGGCTTACGTGAAGTTTAAGCATCCGGCGCGTTTATATGCATTATGCGGCGTTGCAACTGTTCTTGGCACGGTGAACGGGCAGATTGATACGGTGCGTGTTGCAGTTACAGGAGCCGCTAATCGTCCGTTTCGGTTCAAGGGCATAGAAGATGCGCTCTTGAACCGGCCCGCCACTGCGCAAACCGTAAATGCCGCGAGTTCTAGCGTATTTCCGGAACTCGACTTCCGGGGCGATATTTTCGCATCGACCGAATACCGCAGCCACTTGACCGCCGTGCTTACCAGGCGTGCGCTGGAGCAGGCCCTTGCTCACCCTGCTTAAGAGGACATTTCATATGGCTACAACACCAGGACGGAGGTTTTTCGACGAGCACATGGCATACATCTACGCCAACAAGATCGATCAGATGATCGATGATCAATACACGCAGGATGCAGTATTGATCTCCCCGTTTGATGTGCTATCGACGCCGCCGCCGCACATCGTCCGGGGAAACAAGGCGCTAAAGGAATTCTTCCGGACATACATCGATTGGCAGGGATCAATCAACGTCGAGTCGTTGTACGATTTCGCCGAGACTGAGAATTCGATCACGTTCCAGGCGATCTTCAGCTCCCGAACCGGCAAATGGGTTGTTGGGGATGCGTGGCACATGCGAGACGGAAAGATCGATACGCACTACAGCTTTGCGCATCGCATCGGCGAGGGGCTGGCCGCAGCGGGCGGAAAATCGTGAAACGGCGGCGCTCCCAATTGTTGGATGTGGAGGTGCAACAGAATGCGGGCCGGTACTCGGACAAATTGGGCGGCGGATTTAAAGCAGTATGTTAAATTCATCGCGTATATCTGCTATGTTTGTGATGTTATTAGGTCGGTCTAAGCGATAGTTGCGTTGCGAGGCTATTCAGCTTCCGCTTGGCACGCTTCTGAGAGATCCAAATGTCCCGAACCGATCAGACGGGAAGCGATAAGCGGCTCAAACTTGAGTTTTGGGGCGTCAGGGGTTCCATCGCAACCCCTGAGAGCGACAAGTTAAGAACCGGCGGCAACACGCCCTGCACGGTTTTGCAGTACGGCAGCGAGCCTCTCGTAATCATCGACGCGGGAACTGGCTTGCGACTGTTGGGTCGGCAACTGACCTCGCCCGAAACGGATGTGCTGCAGGCTTCCATTCTGTTCAGCCACTTCCACTGGGATCATATCCAGGGCCTGCCTTTTTTTGGCCCGATCTATTCGCACCACGCTAAGCTTCAGCTGTATTCAACCCTAAAGGCGGAGTCGCTGCAAAAGATTGTCGAATTGCAAATGAACCCACCGTTTTTCCCGTTGCCGCTAAAAAACACTCCCGCGGTTCGTTCCTATAATCAGACACCAACTCGCGGCTGCAAACTCGGTAGTTTGACGATCACTCCAGTTCGTTTGTCGCATCCCGGTGGTGCGTCCGGCTATCGACTCGAGTCGCCGGCGGGTTCAGTAATCTATGTCAGCGATCACGAGCACGGTAATGCCGCGATCGATGATGCCATCGCGGAGCATGCGGCAGGAGCCGATATTCTCATCTATGATGCGCATTTCACGCCGGACGAGTATGAGCGCAGCTACAAGGGCTGGGGGCACAGTACTTGGCGCGAAGGAGCGCGGCTAGCCAATCGTGCTGCGGTCGGTGAACTAATTCTGTTTCACCATAGCCCCGATCGCACGGACCGGGAGTTGCCCACGATTTTGGCGGATGCCCGGCTGGAATTTGCGAATACTGAAATTGCGCGTGAGAATCAGCCGATTCTCCTGGCGCGCGATCGGGGATTGGGTGCTCAGCCTGTGACTGTGAAACAACGCCGGGCTTGAACGGCTCGAAGAGAAGAACGGGAATCTGGAACACCCTGTCGCCCATTCCAGGGCACTACCCAGCATGAAGCGTTCAACGGCGAGTTCCGGGATGAATGTTTAAACACCACACCAGCCAGCTAAAGCACAAAGCGCTACCGGGAGTCGAGCAGGCGTTGCACTTCGCCGTCCTCCGCCGCCGTGTCGATATCTAGCCACCGGTACGGCACGTGATTGCGCGCCAAAAACTCTCTGAGTTCTTACAATTGGGGTGACCAGCGGTTCCGAGGACGCGAATGCCTTTGAAAGGCGGCTGGTAAGCAGGCTCCCATTCCTGGAGAAGATCGACCAGCACCGAGTAGCGGTGCTGGTCGGGCGGGTCGCAAGGCTTCAACAGGTAGTGATTCACCTTTACATCGTTTATTGCCCGAATTTCGGCGTAAGCGATTACAGAATGCCTCGTCATTCCGGGTAAGTCTTGGATGGCCTGTGAGAAATTCGATCCCCATTCAATTGCGTCATTCGATGATGGGCGAATAGAGCCACAGCATCATCGCGCTGTTTTAATTTTTCGACATGAGATAGCGCAGTCGCCCGAGTTTGCGGACAATATGCGATACCTACGTCGCAAGTCGCGTTCTACGCTTCTCAAAACATCAGGATCGTCGTCAACGCACAGTAATACAGCTTTAGGCATATCGTTTGTTCAAAGCGCTGGGCGGAATTATA
>JAFAUR010001000.1 GCA_019243205.1 Acidobacteriaceae bacterium
CAGGCAAATACTGCTTTGGCAAAACACCTGTGCAGACTTTCTTGGACTCGAAACATCTCTCGGATGAAAAACAACTCGACCGCCTGCCCGTCAGGACTTCATCAGACGGACTTTCCCCGCGCGACGCGCGCGTGGCTGTGGCTTAGGCATTTGTCAGATCAAGTCTAAACTATTACACGTGAATGTGCCAATCTACTCACTGGCTTTGCTGGCCAACGCCTCCACTCCGGCAAGGTTCTGCATCAACTGCTGCGGCACGTCGTGCCGCTGTTGTAAATAGGTGGCGCTGTTGTAGGAAGTCCAGACCTTCCCCTGCGCGTCTTCCCAAACCAAAATCTTGAGCGGCAGATCGATGGCAATGCTAGGAGCGGCCAACATGACAGGCGTTCCCGCCTTCGGGTTCCCAAAGATAAGCAACTGCGTAGGAGGCATTTTCATCCCGGCCTTCTCTGCCTCGCCGCTATGGTCAACCACAGCGAATAAAGTCACACCCTTCGCGTGCAACAGTTGCTTAAGCCTCTCTACCGTCTCATTTACTGAGTGATTACTCGACGTGCTGACAAATCCTTTATCTTGCTGCATGAGGAATGACTCCTTTTTCTTTTCGAATTGCGAATTAGTGGGACTTCGCACGGAAATAAGATAGATCGCCATTACTATTCCGGCTAGCGTCAGAAAGAAGGCAACCGCAACGGCCTCAAGCGAACCGCGAGAGTGCGTCAGGTCGCCACGATCCAGCTGTTGAACCAACCGGATATGGTGCCACCCTGCAAACGCGTTTACCACGATTCCGGCGACGATAAGTCCTGTGCCAAACCACAGAGATAACCCATACGACTGATTCGTAACCGCGCTTGTCATCATGAGGACTCGTTCCAGGAACAGTCCGAACCGTGCGAGGACAAACCCGAATCCCATTAGCGCCAGACCGGTGCGAATCCATGCGAGCAGGGTTCTCTCGGCAGCCAGATAGTCGCTGAGACTGGCAGGCATATGTGCTCCTTCTCACGCAGTTCCCCGACGCTTACCTTTCGATTGGACTATCGCCGTCTGCGCAGGCCAGAGGCAATCGGAGACTCTTTATGAAAGGATAGCTACATCGGACACAGCACTTGATCTTTGCGAACGCGTGAGAGCGGCGCTAATTCGTCTACGCGTTGATACGGAACGAGTGCTTACACCGTCCGAAGGGACTCGAATCTTTGTTTGGCTCGTAGATGCGGATCTCGCAGGCAACCCTGCCTGCTTGAGAGCTCGGTCACAGATCGAAGACCGAACTTTTGACGTTGGCCCCTGAGCCGACCTCGTAGGGTCAAAACATTTACGCGGCGCGTTGATAGGACTTGAAGAGACCACCGAGACCCTCGTGACATTGAATGCGACCAGCAGGTCGTGCTCGTGGCGGGACCGGGGCAGGGAAGAGCAGCTGATTGCCTTTGCCCTGATGCGGGCGTTCGAAATGATGATGCTCAAGGAATTGAGTAACGGCACGACGCAAGGACGCTTCACCGAAGAGGATCAGCTTCGATAGGCACTCGCTTTTGATCGTGCGTACCCAGCGTTCCGCGAACGCATTCAGATTGGGACTGCGGGCTGGCAGGGCGAGAGGTTGAACGCCGGCTGACCGAAGCGTGTCTTGGAAGCAAGCGCAGAACTTGCTGTCGCGATCATGCAGAACGAAACGGATCGGAAGCAAGCTACCGTCGAGGTCATCGGTGGCCCGGCGAGCCATTTGCACCATCCATTCCTCGGTGGGATGTTGAGTGATTCCAGCCAGGGTGACGCGGCGCGTCTCCAGGTGCAGGAAGAACAGCACATAATAGGTTGCCAGCCCGCGCCAGGTGAGTACCTCAACGGTGAAGAAATCGATGCCTGCGAGTACCGCCATGTGGGAGCGGATGAAGTCCGCCCAACTCGTCTGCTGGCCACGTTTCGGAGCAGGAGGAATGCCGAAGCGGAGTAGGATGTTACCCACGGTTTGATCGGAAACGTGGTGACCGAGATTCTGCAGTGCACCGGCGATGCGATCGTATCCCCAGCCGCTAATCTCACGAGCCAGGCGGATTATGAGCTCAGTGATCTCACGTCCGATGGGCGGTCGGCCCGGATAGAGGCGACGTCGAGAACCGTCAAACTTCTGAGCGACCAGCTTGCGAAACCAGCCCAGAATTGTCTCTGGCTTGGCGGCCGAGGCCACAATATCGAGTCCTCTACGCCCGAGCCGTTTGCCGAGGGCAGCTAGAGTGGAGCGTTCCGGATCGGTCAAGAGAAGACGGGACGGCAGATGTGCTCGAAGAATCCTATCCTCTGCGAGCAGGTATTCATTCTGCAGCAGAAGCTGTTGATTCACCATCCCGGTCACGTATGCGAACAGGCGCGCCACTTGTTGCTTCTTCATCGGAACGCACCATCATACGTTTTTGTCCTCAGCACGTTCGAGTTTTTGATCCTACGGGACACCTGGCCGCCTTATTCACCTTCGAGCTTTGGCTTCACCGACTTTGGGGGGCCACTCGGCCCGCCGCGGCTGGCTTTTTTTGTGATGGTTCCTTCGTGGCTTAGGTGAGTTCGCCTGATAGCTGAGCTTCGCGAGTTGCTCATCAAAGTTGGCCATGGCTGCTGCCTCGCGCCTTTTCAAGAGATCGTTGATAAGGTC
>JAFAUR010001008.1 GCA_019243205.1 Acidobacteriaceae bacterium
TGTGGGGCAAGGGACCTCAATTGCCGGCCCCTTGCCCCACACCCCCATCCCCGCTTTAAAACCTAGCTGTGGGTAAACAAGTTGTAATCTCAAGTGTGCGGATTTAGGGTGCAGGTCATGCTGTGTGAGCCTTGTGGCAGGAAGACCCTGAACTTCGACGAAATCGCCTAGAATCGAGGTAGCGGTTTCTCGCTGGACACTGTATCGGAGACGAATGCTCAGTCGTAGACTTCTTTGATTACTCCGCGGATGTAAGTCAGATTTTTGCGCATATCGGAGTCTAAGTAGCCGGGACGAGCGTCGGTTTCGAGATTCGCCCAGCCTAACCACCCGATATCTCGGATCGTTCGCACGATAGAATCAAAATGAATGGATCCCTCACCGAGGAGATGCGGATTATCTTTCAAGTGGAACTGGCAGATGCGATCCTTGCTGAGCCATCGGATCTCTTTGACAACGTTAAACCCAGCGTCGGTGGAGTTCCCAACATCATAGTAAATAAGGACGTTCTTTGATCCTGACATATCCATGATGCGAACGTTGTCTTCGGCCGAGATTGTATCCTCGAGCCCAAGAATCACGCCAGCGCGCTCGGCCTCAGGAGCGAGCTCGCGCAGTGCGTCACCGACGTGCGCCATGTCAGCATCGGTTTTGAGAGCCCAGCGTCCGAAGAACGGCAAAAGAAGAATTTTTGTGTTTAAGTCGCGAGTCAGGCGAATCGAGTCCGAGACCCATTTGAGTGCGAGGGGGTCACTCTTTAGCCCGTTGTCGTGCAATCTGTCAACGCAGGTTCCATCAATGCTGATCCCCGTCTCTTTGGAGACCTCAAGATACTTCGCGATGATCTCCGGCTGATCCGCCGGCATTTTCCCGTCAACGATCTTGCGGCCAAAGGAGACCTGCACGCCTTTGAAGCCGAGAGCGGTAGCTTTGGAAAGGGCCGCCGGATCCGCGCCCAAGTTGAGATTCCAATCAGTCACGCCGATACGCAACATCGACTGTTGCGCCGCACACAGATTGTGGCCAAGCAAAAAAGCCGCAGTAGGACCGCTGAGAAATGCTCTTCTTGTCGAATACGAATTAGCCAATTGCTTCCCCCTCCGCAAACCTGTTCCGGATACCACGGCTCATGCGAAGATCTTTCAGCCGGAGCGAGTTACAACGGTGTTCGGCTGGCGCTCTCGCCGTTTTTTAAATAGAGAATCACGTTTTAGGAGTCTCATGCAGACAACAGAGAAGGGGAGCTGGGAACATTGCCACATCGCCAAGATTGAGCTGCGCGGTACACGCGTTCGGTTCGGCTTTCTTCGGAAGCACCCCAACAATTTTCGGTTGTCTAGCACTTGCGACACTTGCGGAGGGAGCGTGAAATTCTAGTGGTCCCCTTCGAGAAAGCACTGGTTGGGTTTGGGATCGCCTCTCGCGCGTGGATGGCAAGGCAACCCGGCAGAAAGAGAGAAACACACATGAATCTTAACCAGCTTACGATTTTCGGATTGATCGGCCAGAACGCCGAGACCAAGCGCGCAAACGGCACTGCCGTAAGCGTTCCGTACTTGTTACGACTGTTTGGTGCAGGCGTTAGCCAATCCTCGTTCGGCGAGTCTCCCACGTGAGGGGCAAGGCAGGCAATTCCGAGCGCCAATGCGGTTGAATATGCGAATCCGCTGAAACAGGTTCGCTGTGCGAGAACCCGAAGAGGGCCGTTACACCGCCCAGTTCGATTACAGGAATTTTGTGAATCGTTGGACAAAGCGTTAAGGCTGGGATATAGTTATCAATCAGTTGATGATGATCTCCTCGGTGATCGGCTTAAGTCCGATTTAGTCGATTCCCTCTGATCTCTGAATTGCTTCGCCCACTTACACAGTTCCTGTTACAGTCTCCGTATTGCCGGGCGAGTCCGAACAGCTGAATCATCTCTCGGATACCGTTCTGCCGCCCTAGTCTTCGCATCAGTTCAGCGAGGAGTTGGTCGTAGGCTCTCGGCCAGAGCCCTTTCTTTCGCCAGGCGGCGAGCGGTTTGGATCCACAGAATGCACCGGTCTTGTGCTCAAGCACATCGAGGTAATGCTCCAGGTCCAGAATCTGTTGCTGATGACCGTAACAGCGGTCGTGTTTAGCAATGGGTCGTCCCTCGTTCCAGATCTCGACGAAAGAAGGACAAAGCCGAACCTCTACTGTGCTTCCTGTTGGTGCGGGACCGGAGTAAGCGTTGGAACGCACCACAACGCAGCGGAAGGCATTGACTGATGGAAAACAGATCTCGGCGACTCCGAACGGGTCGCGCAAGGGAAGCAGGCGATCCCGCTCCTGCAGTATTGCCGCGCCGACGGTTAGCATCTTCCCGGCAATGACCCGATTCTCGTCCTGCTTCAAGTCATTTATTAACCGCAGATTTAACTCGTCCAGGTACTTTGCCGACGGGATCGGTACCCAGTGATTTCGGCGAAAGTAGCCAGCTTCACCTTCGACTCCGCCTTTTTCATGCGCCTCTGCCGGCGTACAAAACTCGCTGGCAAATCCCCAATGAGATCGGAAGGCAATAAGCTTGCGGCACGGAGACCACTCCGGCCACTGTGAGTTGCCGCTTCTTCTTCCGCACGTGACTCGCGAATGGTCGACTCTCCCACTCGCTGGTCGGGCATCTCCGCCCGGATCCGATTCCAGATCCGACGTGCGGTATGACGCTGCTTTCGCGGTGCTTTCCGATCCGCTTCCAGGATCGTGTCGACAAAACTCTTGAGTGGCCCCA
>JAFAUR010001010.1 GCA_019243205.1 Acidobacteriaceae bacterium
CTCTCATTACGCTCGCAGGCGCTGAGCCGCGTGGAATTCAGCAATCCGGACTCGTGCTTCGCGAATCGAGAGCTTATTCCGGACGCGTTGTTGTTGCCGGCCAACCCAGCGCGGCAGTCATGGTCAGCCTGGTCTGGGGACCGGGTCCGAACGATCGCCAGATTGTTCCGGTAAAGGATCTGCAAAGGACTTACGCGAAGTTTCCGTTGAAGTTCACGGCGGGCCGTGATACCGACAACGGGCGCATCGAAATCGCCGCCACCGGTAGCGGGTCGTTCCACGTCGGTGCTGTCTCTCTGATGCCGGCCGACAACATCCACGGTTTCCGCCGGGATACGACCGCTCTATTGAAGGAGCTTCATTCGGGCATGTACCGTTTTCCCGGCGGCAATTTCCTGTCTGCTCATGACTGGCGCGATGCAATCGGCGATCCGGATAAACGTCCGCCACGCTGGGATTATGTCTGGTCCGCCTTGCAGCCAAACGACGTGGGCACTGACGAGTTTCTGCAAATGTGCAATCTTCTGGGAGTGGACGCCTTCATGAGCGTCAACGCGGGTTTCGGCGATGCCCGGTCCGCGGCCGAACTGGTGGAATATGTGAACGGCGGCCCCGACACACCGATGGGCAAGCTGCGCGCCGCCAACGGACATCCGGCTCCTTACAACGTCAAGTGGTGGGGTATCGGCAACGAGATGTACGGACCTTGGCAGTTCGGTCACATGGTCCTGAAACAGTACGTCGTTAAGCACAACCTGTTTGCGAAGGCGATGCGTGCGGTGGATCCTGGCATCACCCTGCTCGGCACGGGCGCAACGCCGGACGAAATGACCGTAAACGGAATCTCACTGGCGGTGACCGGCAAGGTAGTTGGCGAATTCGGCACGGAGGCCGATTGGACCGGTGGCCTCATCGCCAATTGCCTGGACAACATCGACGTGATGTCGGAACACTATTACAGCTACGACCACCAGCGATTCGATCTCACCCAGAACAAGAAAGTTCCCGTTGAGGAGCCGCTGGTCGATACGCTCTACCGGCCCGCAAACCGCGTGCGCAGCAAGGCGGAGGCATATGACGAGTATGCGCGCCTGTTTCCGGCCGTGAAACCGAAACACCTCCAGATCGCGATCGATGAGTGGGCATTCACACGCGTTCCTTCGAATTTGCGGCAGAACCTCGCCAACGCTCTGGCATTCCATGAAATGTTCAGGCACACGGATTTGATCCGCATGGCGGGGCACACCATGGGCACATCCTCGATCGAGTACACCGCCACCGATGCCGCTCTCAACACGACCGGCTTGCTGTTTCAGCTGTATCGGGATCATTTCGGCACCGTGCCTGTCGAAGTGGACGGCAACTCACCGCCGCCCCCGCCCAAGTTTCCGGTCGGCGGAGATCAGCCCAAAGTGAACGCGGGTAGCCCCACTTATCCGGTCGACGTGAGTGCCGCACTTAGAAAGGATGGGCAGTTCCTCACGGTAGCAGTAATTAATCCGACCGAATCTGCTCAAAAACTCGATCTATCGATACAAGGGATTCAGCTGCGTGGCAATGGCCGCATGTGGCACATGACCGGCCCGGGGCTCGAAGCCACTACCGGTCTCACGAAACACGAGGTTCAGGTGAAAGAAAGTCCTGTAACGGAGGTGCCCAAGACAGTGGAGGCATCCCCGATCAGTATTGACCTGTACGAATTTGAGAGGCGCTGAGTGCGCACTCCCGAGGAGGTATCAATGGAACGACCGAATCGCAGGACGCTGTTGAAGACGGGCCTGCTATCTATTGCCGGCGCGGCAGGAATGCCATCGCTATCGGCCGCAGTGGAGAGCAACAGCACTCCGTACAATCGGCCCAAATTGAAAATCACCGAGATCCGAACGGCCGAAGTGCGCGTGCACGGCTATCAAGTGCACGTCCGCGTTTATACCGATGCAGGAATTATCGGGCAAGGCGAAAGCACCGATGCCTCCGCGGGAAACGTTCCGCTCATCCACTCGTTCTCGCGCATGCTCGTGGGGCAGGATCCACTGAATATAGAGGCTGCATTCGAGCGCATCCGCACCGCGGGTGTTTTCGCAGGCGCCCAAGCCGGCCAATATGTGACGGCGTTGACCGGGGTCGAGATCGCATTGTGGGATATCGCGGGAAAAGCGCTCGGCGTACCCGTCTACCAGTTGCTCGGCGGAAAGGTGCGTGATCGCGTTCGGGTCTACTGCGATTCCGGAGAGCGCGAAATGATTCCCGGGGACGAGCAGTCCAAGGCGCGCATCCACGAGATCCAGGAAATGGGCTTCACGGCCGCGAAGATTGACATTGACGACGCGCGCGACCCTTCCCGAATGGACCGCGTGAACTGGACCGCATCGAACGGCGAGATCGATCACATGATCGCCAAGGTGGCCTTCACGCGCAGTCTCTATCCCAAGGATTACGATCTTGCGGTGGACATGCACGCGCGCTACGACGCGGGCACAGGGAAGCGCGTGGCCAAGGAACTGGAGCCCTTCAAGCTGATGTGGCTCGAAGAACCGGTCCCGGCCGAAAATATCGATGCAATGCGCGACATTCGCGCCTCGACGAACACTCCCATCTGCTGTGGTGAAAACGTCTACATGCGCTGGGGCTTTCGCGAACTGTTTGAGAAGCGCGCCGTCGACATCGTCGAGCCAGATTTTCAGAAGTGTGGCGGTTTGCTGGAGGCGCGCAAGATCTCCGACATGGCGCACACATACTACGTTCCGGTCGCGCCGCACGCGGTCACGTCGCCCATCGGGATGATGGGCACTGCGCAAGTCTGCGCAGTCATCCCGAATTTTCTGGCGCAGGAATGGCATTGGATTGACTCACGCGACCTCTGGCGGAACTGGGTAAAGGAAGGCGACATTATTCAGAAAGGTTTCATCACCTTGCCGGATCGGCCGGGTCTTGGCGTTGAGATGAATGACGAGGCAGCCCGCAAAGCGCAGGTCCCTGGCACGCCGTGGTTCGAACCGATGAAGAGATCATAACGATGCGGATATCCGTAATACTCTCGTTGGCTCTGCTGTGCGCGGCATCGGTCTTTGCACAGCCAGGAATCCTGACGCGCGAGTTGCTCATCCAGTACACGCCCGACTGGAAAGGCGAGCGTTTCGCGGATGGCCGCCCCAAGGTACCGGACGGCATCTTGCAGCGTATGAAATCGGTGACGCTCGAAGAAGCGTGGGCTCAGCTGCGCTCTGCCGGATTCAATCATGAGTACGAGGACGGCTGGTTTTGCATTCATCCGGATAAGGTGCTCGTCGGACGCGCGCTCACAGCGCAGTGGCTGCCCGGTCGCCCGGATATCGAGAAAGTAATCGAGCAGCAAGGCAGGAAAGACGGCCGGATTGGGGGCACCAATGCGTGGCCAGTAGACATGCTACAGCCCGAAGATGTCTACGTATGCGACCACTTCGGGCTGAAACAGGACGGACCGTCCATCGGCGACAACGTTGGCAATGCGATTTATGCGAAGACCCATAACGGGATCGTCTACGACGGCGCTGTCCGCGACATCAACGGCCTGAAAGAACTAGAAGACTTCACGTCTTTTGTGCGTTATTACGATCCGTCCCACCACTTCGGCATGCTCGCCACCGGCGCCCGGCTGAATTCGACCATGATCGGCATCAACATTCCGATTCGGATCGGCAAGGCCACCGTAATGCCTGGTGACGTGGTGCTTGGTCGCGATGGCGGTGTGATCTTCATCCCCCCACAGGTGGCTGAAAGCGTAGTGCAGTATTCGGAGATCACACATCTCCGCGACATGTTCGGCCACCAGCGTCTGCGCGAGGGCAAATATACTGCAGGCCAGATCGATGCCGCATGGTCCCCGCCCATCGAGGCCGATTTCACCACCTGGCTGCGGCAGAACATCGATAAGCTGCCCGTAGCGAGAGCGCAGGTCGAGGAAATACTGAACAAGCGACAACAATCAGCACGTTGAACGGTCTTCACCGCGTCTGTGCGGCAAACACGGCCTCGGTACTGATATCGACAACTCAGGGAACGTAAACGTGAACACCGTATTCGACCGCCCACTGTTGGTTTTTCCGTTGTTGTCTAGCGGTCCTGTGGCTATCGGTCCAGATTGGCATCTTGGTTCGCAATAAGCTGCGAGCCCTCCAAGACAATGCCAGGAACGATCTCGACCTTGTGATTAGCGCAAGCGCAAGCTTGAACCTGCTGCCCATGATCATCGGATTTACCTTCTCGATGTCGATAACCGGTATGGTCAACGCAAGAATCACGGAGGAACGCACGGGCTCGCTTGCTGCCTGGTGCCGGCACGGCACTACTCAGAAAGTTTGCTTAACCAATACTTCGACAAGCGGCTCTTGTTCTATCCAAAGATGATCGCGGCCGCGCCTTGAAAGCGCGGATAGGGAACGGCAAAATTGCAGGACGAGATGTGGTCCACCGTCAGGGTGCTGCGTCCGTGCAGCGACTGCTCCGGTCGCCCTTGTCGTTTGGGGAATGAACGATGTGCTGAACAGGCAAGGATACACGCAGCCTGTCTTGTTGAACTGCATTCCAGTTCAGGTATGGATTCTAATGTTAGCTCGATGGTCAAGGCCGGCATTGTTCAGGCAACCGTTGCGACAGATTCAAGAGCCAAACTCTGGTCGGAGGTATTGCCTAACCTTACAGTGCATCCCGATCTGGTGATCGCCAGCGGCGAACAGACCGCATGGGCCCTGCGGAAGAACAATCCTCAACTTAAGCAACTGCTGGATGAATTCATCGGACCACGGAGAGTTGGAAATGCCTTTGGCAATACCCTGCTGCGCCGGTATTTGCAGAACACAAAGTGGGTTTGGAACGCAACGTCTCCGGAGGAGATGAAGAAATTCGAGGCGCTCAGTGCGTTATTCAAACAATATGCCGGACAATATGACTTTGATTACCTGATGATTATGGCGCAAGGCTACCAGGAATCGCTGCTGGATCAAAACAAACGGAACCCGAGCCGCGTCACGACAGCGGAAAACAACATTCTTGCTGGAGTCAAGATGTTGCGAAACATTGAGGATCACTATTTCGATAATCCGAAGATCGATCCGGTGGACAAGACGTTCATGGTCTTTGCCAGCTACAACGCGGGACCCAACCGTATCGCGAGACTTCGTGATGACGCCACGCAGCAGGGACTTGACCCCAATAAGTGGTTGGTGACATGGAGCTCATGGCGGCCAAGGATGTGGGCCAGGAGACTGTCACCTACGTCGGGAACGTCTATAAATATTACATCGCCTACAAGCTTGCAGCCGAGCAAACCGAAGCGGACAAGAAGGCCCAAATGACGGCCACGGGCCGTTGACGATTGCGGGGCGTTGTGACCCCGATTCAGTACAAACGGCTGTCCGATTACGGCAACGTCGAAGTACCATCATTCGTCACAGAAAATGTGCAATTTGCCGACATTCCATAAAACTTGAATCAGATCTGGACTGGCAGTTTAAGAATCAGCCGTCGCCGTTCGGGGCTGTGGCGACCGAACGCGAGCACGATGCACGGGAACCGGCTGGAGTCTTCGGTCCTTTATGCTTTGACGTGATCGAGCGAGGCACAAAGGTGCGGTGCGTTGATGGCTTATTGCATGGCAGAATAATGATTGACATGCGCTGGAGGCAGTTGTACCGATTGAAAAGGGCGCATTTGCCGGCGATTCGGGCGCTAACTCTAAACTCATTCCTGTTTGCGGGCACTACCAGTCTTTTCGCGCAAGTGGGGGCCTCCGGGACTTCGCCCCAGAATACTGGCGTGTCGCCCTCCGAATCCGACGAGCAGCGCCGGGAAGAACAGTTAAGGCAAGAGAAGAAACAGCGGGTTCTGGGCATCCTGCCGGAGTTCAACGTGTCAAGGGTCGGAGATGCTGTTCCCCTGACTCCGAAGCAGAAGTTCGGGTTGGCGTTCAAGACTCTTACTGATCCGGGTACGTTCTTCTTTGCAGGGGTCGTTTCAGGAATTGCGCAGGCTCAGAACAGTTTCCCAGGGTACGGACAAGGGGCCGAGGGGTATGCAAAACGATTCGGGGCAACTTACTTAGATAGCTTCGACGGAGCAATGATCGGCAACGCGATGCTTCCCTCCATCCTGCACCAGGATCCTCGTTACTTTCGAAAGGGTAAAGGCCACTTTGCAACCCGGTTCGGTTACGCGGTGCTTTCCACATTTCGTTGCAGGGGTGACAACCGGCATTGGCAGCCGAGTTACTCAAATCTACTGGGCAATTTTGCTGCTGGCGCTCTTTCGAACCTGTACTATCCGGAGAGCCAGCGAGGGCTGGTGTCGACTTACCAGCGCGCGATCGTTGTCTCCGCGCAAGGCGCAATCGGAGCCAGCATCTCGGAGTTTTGGCCCGACATCGCTCAGCATCTACGAAAGCACAAGCATTGATTGCGTAGCGAGTAGGTTGTGGTTCGGTCGTGGTGCTGGCGGTGGCTCCGCCCTCGCGAAGTAGTAGAACCGATTTTGAAAGCGCAGGGCCGCTGGAACCTGGCCGTTGGGCTAAGTCGGCATAAGGTTATTTTTTCCCCGCCCGATGATACGGGATTCGCCGGTTTCGCGCTTTATCCGTCAGAAGCGCGATACGCGTTCAGAAAGGCGACTTTGCGTGAAGTACACTCCTCTTTTTTCCTTTCAGCTTGCAATACTCGCCTGTATATTATTTACAACGCGATTCCAGGTGCAGAACACAAACTGCCGGCCCGGAACATGGGTATCAGGAGAGTAGTAACGGAGGTCCTGTGTTCAATCGGAAGCTCAGCAGACGGCAGTTACTCAAGGCCGGCGCCCGCTCAGCCGTTCTCGCGCTCGTCGGCTCTGGCGGGAGCGGTGCCTCCACCTCTGATGCTGAGATTGCCAGCGCCGCGATTCATCCCGCCATCGGCATCGGCCGCATCGGTAACAGCACTAGCGGCTACTATCTCGGCCCGGAGCTGCCCGGCACTGTGCCGCTCGCCGCAGGCGGCTTTAAAGACGCGTGTGGTGCTATCAAGCGCCAGGCGGCGCGTTTCCGGATTTACGGATTAGATCGAAACCGTCGAGTCGTACGGGAGCTCACTGCCGATGAGGCGGAGATCACCTGGCGCGCGCGTCTTACCAATGCCAAAGCAGCCTGGTACGACTTCAATACCGCCCTGGACATCCCCGAGGCGCAACCGACGACGCGCCGCAATGCGAGTTACGGCTCCGCGCGCGCAGCGTTGATCATCGACCCGGGCGCGCGAACGATCTTCGGCCGCTGTAGCGGCCCGGTCGCTTTCGATCGCGGCACCTTCTTAGGTATCGAGGCGCCGCTCGGCGAGTTGCGCACCGATGATGGCGGGCGGCTGCTGGTCCTGGGCGGAAGCGGGCAGTCGTTCTCGCCCCTCGGTGCGCGTCTCACCACCTTCGCCAACAATGACGGTTGGTGCGACGACACCTCCGACGGCCCGGTGACCGCGACCGTCCGGCTCGGTAGACGAATGCTGCCAGTTACGCCCGCCTGGGTGGTCATTGGCCCGCCCAACTACGGGCCTGCGCTTGCCACCGGTTACCGCACGCTCTACGATGTGATGACGCAGACGATGATCGATCTCGGCCTGCTGTCACAGCCCACGAGCGTGAGCTTTCTCAGCGACATCTATCCTCTGTTCGACCG
>JAFAUR010001015.1 GCA_019243205.1 Acidobacteriaceae bacterium
TTCCCGGCTAACAGCATCTACAACACCAGGATTGACAGCTTGCCGGTACACGCCCGCAGCTCAGCCTGGATATCCACAATTAATTCCGTCGGCGGCGGTCCTAACCACATGCACGTGCTTTTTGGCACGCAGGCGGACAACGGCATGCCGATCAATTACGTAGCTGGCAATTCGGCGGCTCGCAAGACGATCACGTTTGATGACACATATAGCAGTGATCCAGGCCCGTATCCTATTCCGGCAAGTCCGCTCATCCAAGAAGCGGATATAGCCAGCGGCAGCGATCACCACATGCTGATTGTGGACACCGATAATTGCCTGGCCTATGAGATTTTCAACATCTACAGCAACGTGACCGGAAACGGCGCGCAGGCTAACCCAGACGGAAGCTGGCACGCGACCCAGGGAAACATCTTCAATTTAAAAAGCAACCTGCTTCGGCCCGATCCGATGTCCTCGGCGGATGCCGCGGGTATGGCCATGATTCCAACGCTGGTTCGCTACGACGAAGCGGCCAGCGGTTCGATCAAGCATGCGATGCGCGTAACTGCGGGTGCGATCGGCGATATGCTTACCGGTCACGTGTGGCCAGCGACTCATGACGCCGGCGGATGCTCCGATCCAAATCAGTGCCCGCCATTCGGAGCGCGCCTCCGTTTACGCCCGGACTGGCAACTTCCGGCAAGTGCCAACACACCGGTCAACCAAGCAATCGTCACCGCCATGAAGCAGTATGGCTTCTTTCTTACCGATAACGGCGGAAGCGGCGGTTCCTGGTTCGTCTCCGGAGTTCCTGATTCGCGCTGGGATGACACGACGCTTCACTACCTGTTTTCGGCCATCATCCCCTCGACTGACTTGCAATTTGTGGATGACACAACGCTGGGCGCGGACAGCAGAAGCCAAGCCGTTAACACAAACCCTGACAAGTTTCAGAAGCCACAGTCTGGCGGCGGATGGTACGAGATCATGAACGTCGCAACCTACAAGTGCGTTTCGCTGACTGGGCGCACAAACTTATCCATCGGAACCGGTTTGGAGCTGGATGCTTGCGACGGCCGCCCCGATCAGCGAGTATTTCTGTACCCAAATACAACTGACGGGACGTGGTTCAATTACTTCATCACTCCGTACTCGACACTCAGTCAAAATAATGGTTACGGATATCTGATCAGCGCGCCAAACGGGGCAGACGGCTCGCAACTTCAACTCCAAAACAACGGAGCCACGCGCACTGGCGGCCAGTATCATTGGATAGCGTCAAACACTATTCTGAACTACGCCTCGATCTCGCCATTCTGGAGCTATGGCCAATCTTGGACGTTGAACGGTGCTGCCATCGACCAGCACAACTACAATCACACAGACAACACCCAAAACTGGGTGCTAGTCCCAACTCACAATTAGCCTGTACGGGCCGGAACTGACGGGAATCGGACCGGCCCTTTTTTGCGGCACTGATAACGCACCGTTTTAAATTCTTGCGGATGGCGTGGACTTCAGCAGTGTTGAGAGTTGGGGGAACAACCCTCATAGTAGAGGGTCGTCATCGCTGCGCGTGCCGTCCCAAAACTTCGAAGCCCGAGTCGTGAACCAATCGGCTGAAGGCGAAATCATGGGTTCCGACTTGCTGGTCGCGCGCGCCATCACTGAGCTGGATGAGGCGGTGCACGCTGTGCATAAAGTTATCGCCGATCGGTACGAAGTCGACGACCTACAGATCGATATCCGAGTTCCCGAGCCGCCCCGTCGAGCCCGCGTCAAGTTCGATCCAAGTCGGCGTGACGGCTGCTTTGATTCAAATTGAGTAGCTACACAGTTCAGCCGGCCGAGCGAGCCAGATCGCACATTAACGGCAGCGGGCAAGAAGCTGACTTCCAAATGACCTGGAGCGCGAGCAAAATCTGCTGAATCGATTTGAAAAAGATCGAATCTGCGCAAGAAACCTGATTAAATTGTGCCGGTGTCAACGACAGTATGCCTGTCAGGCACACGCACATTTCGCTTGGCACCGATGCCAATCATAATGCTCTTTGCGCGCTATCCCCGCCGCCTCGGCGCGCCTCGCCTCTTCCGTCGTCTTCCAAAGCGCCTCATATTCATCCGAAGACATATTTACCGCAGCGATCGAGAAATATGTAGCAGCTTCAGAGTACAAACGCGCAGTCGTGCCGAACTGCGATGCCGACTGTTTCTCGCTGTCGCGACAAGCACCCCGAGCTGATGTTTCAGGAGACTGCATGTTTGCCAGCATGTTTCGAACACTTCGCAAGTCTGTCTCCATATTGGATCCTCCACCGCAGGTTTGTTATGGCGCTTGGCCGCGGACCGGTCAATCCTTGAGTTGTGCAAAAGACCCGCACGTAGCGCCAGCGAGCGCAATGAGGACCGCGCCGGATTGGAGTTCCTGGGCGCCAACAAGAAATGGACACTTCAATCGGGCAGATCACAAAGCTTCTTCCGAAGATCGCGGCTTTTCCGACGAGCCTCGGAGGCTTCAGAACGGAGCTTTCTGCTTTGCTGCTGTAATTCGACATATCGTTCGGTGTGAGCTTGAGATCCTCGCTCAATCGGGTCGACTGAGCTATGGCCGTTTGCACCGCGGACATCAAATCCTGCTATTGAGAACGGCTTCTTGAGTAGCACTACGCCGTCCGGCACTTGCCTCACAAGGTCCGAAACACCCCGCCAAAATAGGAAAAGGCGTGTTCATGTGCTTCCAGAAACGCCTGCTGGGTAGCACGCCTGTACGCACGGTGGAACGCCGCGCCGCTGGCCATGCTGCGCATCGTGAAGACTTGCAACTTTGTTCGCTCACCGTCGCTTCTTGTCCTAGTTCATAGGCTTGCGCACGAAGACCACTCCGGCCACTGTGAGTTGCCGCTTCTTCTTCCGCACGTACTCGCGAATGGTCGACTCTCCCACTCGCTGGTCGGGCATCTCCGCCCGGATCCGATTCCAGATCCGACGTGCGGTATGACGCTGCTTTCGCGGTGCTTTCCGATCCGCTTCCAGGATCGTGTCGACAAAACTCTTGAGTGGCCCCA
>JAFAUR010000214.1 GCA_019243205.1 Acidobacteriaceae bacterium
TTGACGCGCTTCAAAGCCATAGCGAATCGTATGCTTGCCCATGCTCCACGCCAAGGTATCCGCGTAATTGATTGTGTTGCTGTAATTGGCCTGATCGTTGTTCGTGGAGATGCCCGCGAACGCTGGATTCAGGTCGTTGGTAGTGAACAACGGGATACCTGGGTAAATCGACGAGTTATAGCGGGACATGCCGATCTGCGACAGAGTAGCCGGATCTGGAGCAATCGCTGCCGTGTATATGCGATTGAAGCCGATGCGCGCTTCATTGACAAGCCTCGCGTTGATGCTCCAGGTAAGATTGACGGAGGCGTTATGGTTGATGATCGGGTCGGTCTCGCCACTTCCCAGGTTGCTTTGTGTGGCGCCACCCACAGTGTAAGTGCCTTCGCCTCCGAGTGGATTAACTGAGACAGCATTCGCGTGGAAGTAACGCAGCGCCAGATGGATTTTGTCGCCGAAATTATGATCCCCGTTCAGTACGTACTGATCTTCACTGAACTTCAGAGGCGCGGAAAAGCTTAATTGGCCATACTGGCCGGGAGCCGCTCCGGTGCCGGACGGAATGAGATACCCGCCGAACTGACCCTTGAGGTTCAACAGTTTCAGGGCTACGGGATCCAATGTGCCCGGAGTGAGCCCAAAAGCCTGTTCGATATTGGCCTGGCTCCGCACAGCCGGCAGAACCGGAAAAGTGGCATTGATGGCGCTTGAGACACCGTTTGTTTGATAAGTTCCCTGGTACGAGCCGAAGAAAAAGGTCTGCTTTAGCAACGGTACCGGCCCTCCGAAGTCGCCCCCGAACTGGTTCTGCCTCAACAGAGGCCGGGGTAGCCCGCCGTTATTGAAAAACCACTCGTTCGCATTCAGGTCTTCATTGCGGAAAAACTCGTACAACTCGCCGTGATATTGCGGCGTTCCTCCCTTAGTGAGGACGTTGATGTTGCCACCCGAAGTTTTGCCCTCGGAAGCGTCATACAAGCTTGTCTGGACACGGAATTCTTCCAGAGTGTCCGGAGCGGGAACGGGAACGCTGCCGAAGTTGTTGCTGGCAAGGTTGTTGGCGTCCACGCCATTGATGACCAGGTTGTTGTTAGTACCACGCTGGCCGTTCACGAAAACGGTCGACGATCCGCGTCCCGCGGAAGCTGCTTGCGGCAGCGTGGAACTGGTATTCGCATTCAATGCGAGCAGGTTGGTGAAATTGCGGGTGGCGAGCGGCAGATTCTCGATGGTTTTGCCCGGAAGTACATTGCCGAGCGTAGAATTCGCGGTATTCACTTGTGTCGTCGCGGCCGTGACTGCTACTTCCGCTGTCGTTGCGCCAATTTGGAGAACGACATTTGCCTCGGCGATAGCCGTGACGTCCACCTTGATGTCGTTCAGGACGTACTTACTGAAACCGCTCGCTTCGGCAGTCAGCGAGTATGTTCCGGGAGGCAGTAACGGAAACGTAAAAAGCCCATCCGACCCGGTTATCTTTTCCGTGGATATGCCGGCTGGCGAGGTAATCGTAACCTTCGTGTTAGGAACACTTGCCCCTGTCTGATCCCTAACGGACCCTGTGATCGCGCCGGATTGGTTAGAGGTCTGAGACCAGGCGGCAGCCAGGCTAAGTAATAACACGAGCAGTAAGATAGCCGGCTTGCGACAAATAAGTGACACGATGTAACCCCCGTGGATTTTCCGTAAGGAACGGCTTGGGCCTGCCTCTGCACGCTAGTCACCAGACATTAGTTGCTGCCAATTCCCCTGTGAAATGGGATATATCCCCTCAGCAGGCATCAGGGATATTCCGGATCTCGTAGAAAACACGACTCGCTTTCCGTTTTTGGAAACGGACGGGTCAGACCTATCGGAGGTTGTTTTCGAAGAAAGCGGTGGTCTCTTCGAGCAACTGGCGACGAACCGGGCCGGTTACGCCGTGCGATTTCTGCGGAAACACCAGCATGTAGAACTGCCGGTTCGCTTTTTGAAGCGCATCGGCCATCTGCATGGTGTTCGCGAAGTGTACGTTGTCGTCCTCGATGTTATGGACGATCAGCAGCTTTGCTTTCAATTCAGCGGCTTTCGTCTGGGGCGAAGTCACCTTGTACGCCTGCTCATCCTGTGCAGGCAGCCCCATGTAGCGTTCCGTGTAGATGCTGTCGTAGTTGTGCCAATTGGTGACCGGCGCTCCGGCGATAGCAGCCCTGATCAGGGTCGGCGCGTTTGTGACCGTGTAGAGGGTCATGTACCCGCCATAGCTCCATCCGTAGAGCCCGATCCGCTCGGGATCGACAAACCCCTGTGCAACCAGCCACTGAATTCCCGTCTTCTGGTCTTCGAGTTCGTGCGCGCCCATGTCGTGATAGATGACGGACTCAAACGCGTGCCCGCGGCCGCTGGATCCGCGGTTATCCAGCTGCCAGATAACGAAGCCTTTGTGCGCAAGGACCTGATCCCAGGTGAGCCCGGCCCAGACATTGTGGATAGACTGAATGCCCGGCCCTCCGTACACCATGACGACGGCCGGATACTTCTTCCCACTCTGAAATCCGGCGGGCTTGATGAGCCTGGCGTATAGTTTCATCCCGTCCGCGGCTTTCACATCGACGATCTCAGTGGGAAGAATGTTGTATTGATCGGCGTCTCGCGTATCGGGTTGACGATAGACCCTCAATTCGGTCCCGTCTTCCCGGTAAAGTGTGGTTCGCGGCGGCGTCGTCCGATTGCTGAACCGATCGAGGAAGAAGCTTCCAGACTGAGACACAGAGATGGTATGCGTGCCTGCACCCTGCGAGAGCTGCTGTTTGCCGCCGCCATCGAGAGCGATCGAGTAGAACTGGCGCTCCAGCGGACTTGCCTCCGTGGACGTGAAGAAGATGCGGCTCTTCTCCGGCCGGACTTGCCAGCTTGCAACTTCCCAAGTCCCGCGCGTGAGTTGCTTTTGAACATTTCCGGCCTTGTCCATCAGATACAGATGGCGGAACCCGTCGCGCTCGCTTGACCAGATGAACTGGTCTCCGTTGCCGAGAAAATATGGCTCGTCTTTTACGTTGATCCACTTCGGATCTTCTTCGTGCAGCAGGATGCGCGACCGGCCCGTTTCGATATCGGCAACGAGCAGGTCGAGCTTGTTCTGTATGCGCGGCAATTTCTCGACCGCGACCTCGCGGCTAGACGGAAGCCAGGTGACCCGCGCCATCAAATTTCCGCGGGGCTCGCCCAAATCCATCCATTTCGTTTCGCCGCCCAGGGGCGAGACGATGCCCAAGCGGACTTCGGCGTTCGGGTCGCCCGCTTTCGGATAACGCTCCGGCTCCAGAAGGCCGTGCTGTTTCAACAGGTAGACCTGCGGGAAGATCGGCTCATGCGCGACGTCGAACTGAAAATACGCGATCGAATGGCTGTCGGGTGACCACCAGTGCGCGGTGCCAAGCTCCAGTTCCTCCGGGTATACCCAATCGAGTTGCCCGTTTAGCAGGGTCTCTGACCCATTCGTGGTCAATTGCGTCAACTTCTTGGAAGACAACGCGATCGTGAAAAGATTGGGGCCCCGGCGGAACGAGACAAATTGATTATCGGGCGATAGTTTCGGATCGCGTTCGACATCGGAAGTGTGAGTCAATTGCTCGAAGCTACCTTTATTTACATCCACGATGAACAAATCACCCGTGGCGGACACAAGCAGGCGTTTACCGTCGGCGAACCACTGAATTTCGTTTTCATCCACTCGCCTGTTGGTCCAATCAAACGTGGCAGGTTGTTCCGGAGTGGCCGCGGCGCCTTCGAGCTTGCTCAATTGGATGACATCGCGTTGTTTCCCGGAGGGTGCGTCGTAGATAGCCAGGGTGCCTGATTTATTTACAACAAACTCATTGCCATTGGGCGCCCAGATGGCAGGGCCCTCGCCTGCGCGACGTCCTGCCGCTTCCATGAGGGCATCGATGGTGACGGCTTTCTGGCCGGCGAGAGCAGGACAGCCCAGCACAGGAAGCAGTACCAGCGAAAACGCGAGTTTGAGCATAATTCGTTCTTTTCAGCGTAAGCCAGCGGAAGCAGAGCCGTGCAAAATATGCGGCAGAAATGGGACAGAAGGCGAATCTGGGCTGAAGCTAATCCTGGAGGAGAATCTGTCGCCCCGATTAACAGTGCAATTTCCCCTTTCGCATTACTGAGGATTTGCTTCGCCGAAGCGCAGTCAGGATCGCGGAATTTCAAAAGGATGCCGCTTCAGGTCTCCTTGTGCTTCGGACGACAAAGAGGCCGACGCGGTATGCCTAACTGGTTCCGGACCTAGCTCACTCTAAGTTTTGCGCCGCGGCCCAACTGCCGGCAATCATAAGTGCGTGCCAAAGATGCGTAATCTGGTGCTTGTTTTGGGAGATCAACTCGACCTCGAATCGGCTGCTTTCGACGGCATCGATGCTCGACGCGATCTCGTCTGGATGGCCGAGCTCGCCGGCGAGGCAACCTACGTTCCGTCTCACAAAGTGCGGATCGCATTTTTTCTCTCCGCGATGCGCCACTTCGCCGCCGAAGTTCGCGCACGCAAGTACAGGCTCGAATATCGCGAGTTGGACGCAGATGCCAACTCCGGCGATCTGAAAGCTGAGCTTCAGTCAAGTCTTAAGAAGTCTGCGCCGGAAAAAATCATTGCAGTCGAGCCGGGCGAGTATCGCATTCAAGAAATGGTGAAGAGTGTCGCGGCTGAATGCGGGATCGCGCTGGAGATTCGCGAGGACCGGCATTTCCTCTGTTCACAGAAGGAATTCGCAGTTTGGGCAGAAGAGCACAAGCAGTTGCGAATGGAATTTTTCTACCGCGAGATGCGCCGGCGTTCGGGCGTGTTGATGGAGAAAGGAAGACCTGTCGACGGTCGTTGGAATTTCGATGTCGAAAACCGCAAGACGTTCAGCAAGACTGGTCCGGGGCTTCTGCTGTCCGAGCCACACATCTTCCAACCCGATAGAATCACGCGCGAGGTGATCACTCTCGTAAATCGGAAATTCCCGAAGCAACCCGGGACGTTAGACAAGTTCGATTTGCCAGTCAGCCGGGCGGATGCACGCATCGCTCTTGAGGATTTTATGAATCGGCGTTTGCCGGAATTCGGCAGGTTCCAGGACGCGATGTGGACAAGCGAACCATACCTGTATCACTCGCGGCTATCAGGCTTGCTGAACGTAAAACTGTTGAATCCCCGTACGGCTGTTGCAGCCGCGCAAGACGCCTACTACGACGGGCATGCCCCGCTATCGTCCGTTGAGGGCTTCATCAGACAGATCATTGGTTGGCGCGAATATATTCGCGGCGTGTACTGGACGTACATGCCGGATTACATCCGCAAAAACGCACTCGGCGCAACCGAGCCCCTGCCCGACTTCTATTGGTCCGGCGACACCGATATGAACTGCCTGCGCCATGCTATCGGGCAGACGCTCGAATACGGCTACGCGCACCACATTCAACGTTTGATGGTGACCGGGTTATACGCCTTGCTGTTTGGAGTAGATCCGATCGAAGTCAACAAATGGTATCTCGCGATTTACTGGGATGCGGTCGAGTGGGTAGAAATGCCAAATGTCATCGGAATGTCGCAGTATGCCGATGGCGGGCTGATGGGATCGAAGCCGTATATCGCAAGCGGTAAATACATCGACCGCATGAGCAACTATTGTGCAGGATGCCGTTACCAGCCGGACCAAGCCATCGGTGAAAGGGCGTGCCCGTTTACCACACTGTACTGGGATTTCCTGATGCGGCATGAAGAGTTGCTTTCCGCAAACCAACGCACGTATCTGCAGGTTAAGAATCTGGCGCGATTAACGAACCAGGAAAAAAAAGAGATCCAAAAGCATGCGGAAGAGCTGCGCTCGAAAACCGTGAAGGGCGGCTATGAGTTGACCGTTTAGGCCGAACGCTTTGGCCCAGGACGACGGAATCTGAACGCAGCATTCGCATTCTCCGCCCAGACGATTTCCAGTGCCCGCTGCAAGGTGCCCAGTGCAGCCACTCGCTTGCCCGATGCCGCAAACACTTGGATCTCCGAACCGTTGAAACAATTAGCCAGCTCCGCGGGAAGGCCGCTTCCGACGTCATACCCCCGCGCAAAAGGGGAAAAGGCCGGCAGCAGGATGCAACGTGTACCGACGAGAAAAGCGGGCAGCTTGTGAGCCGCTCCCGATGCATCCTGAACAGAGATCACGGGATGAAGATGTCCCAGCAAAACGGTCTCACCTTCCGGCCAGGCGAAGGCGAGCTTATCTCCATGCGCGGCGGTGATGTGACCGTTCGTCCACGTCTGACAATGATGAATGGGAAGATGACCGAAGTCTCTCGCGAAAGCGCGATCGTGATTTCCACGAACTGCGATGACCTCGGCGTCTCTGGCCAACTCGAGCAGAGTGGATTCGATCCACTCTCGTTCAGGAGCGCACGGGCGAGGCGCATGAACGAGATCGCCGAGAAAGAGGAAACGCGCCGGCGCAAGCTGATCGCGGACGGCTCTGAGTTTTGCGAGTGCACGCGAATCCGCAATTGGCCCCAACTCACCCCGGCGGCGCTGGGCCCAGCTGTAGCCGAGGTGCGCGTCCGCAATGACGGCGGTGCGCTCGGCGGGTATCCACAGCACACCGGAGGCGTGCGCGCAGAGGCCTTCTGCGACCGTGATCAGCTGCTCAGGAGCGGAAATCGAAGCCTACTTCCTTCATGCCTTCGACGATCCGGTTGCGAATCTCCCCCACTTCTTCGGCAGTGACCGTGTGGTCCAGCGCTCCGACCTCCAAGCGATACGTGACGCTTTTCTTTCCGGGCGGCAGGGGCGAACCGTCGTACTGTCGCACAAATTCAATGCTAGCGAGCGCATCTCCAGCGAGGCGGGTCAGAGCGTCGTGTATTTCTGCGACCGGAACCTTTAGATCGGTGACAACAGAAAGATCGAACCCGCTGGTCGGGAATTTGCGAAGCGGCTTGTACGTGATCCGACGTTTTGCTGCGAACTCGGACGTGAGTGCCAAATCTAGATCGAACATCACGGCGCGTCCTTCAACGTCCTCGCGTTCGAGCAGAACGGGATGTAGTTCGAAAAGTCGTCCCACGACCGCGCCTCGCCAAGTAATTTCAGCGGCGCGTGTCGGGTGTTCGAACCGGCGTGCATCCGTTGCCGTGACGCGCGATTCCGGCAGCAGACAATCGACGACACGCTTCATTTCGAAAAAGTCCTGTTCGTTGCCGTGCTCGTCGTACAGTAGCGCCGCGGCGTGAGTTCGCTCTTCCGGCAGATCTGAGCCATTTCGGGGATGAATTTCAGAGCCGATCTCGAATACTCGGAAATCTCGAAAGTTGCGAACGTTCGTGAGTAGATTTTTGAAGAGCCCTGGCAAAAGGCTCCGACGCAAATGGGAAAGCTCGGACGCAATCGGATTGCGCACGCCGATGTGATCGTCGATCGACATACCAAAGCGAGACACGTCGCCATCGCTGACGAATGAGTAGTTGTAGACCTCGGTGAATCCCTGGCCTGCAATCATCCGGCGGAAGTTGCGAAGATATAGGCGCATGGGATTTGAGGGTGGCACGACGGCGGCCACCAGGGGAGGCGTTGGAGTGATCTGATCGTAGCCGACCATTCGTCCGATCTCTTCGACAAGATCGTCCGCGAGCGAAATGTCCTTGGTGGCACGCCAGGATGGTACGAGCACGGTGAGAAGTCCGGGCGCGGTCTCGGTTGCTTCGAAGCCCAGCGAGTGCAGGAGCCCTAGGATCTCAGGCGCGCGGATTTCTTTGTCGAGTTTCCGCACCACCACTTCGACCGGTAAAGGAATTGGTGGCGGAGCAGTCGCCGGGATGTACGCGTCCGCAAGCCCGCCTTCTAAACGCGCGCACGGGCACACGATGGACAGAAGTTCAACGGCGCGGGCCAGGCCGCGAATGGTGTTCTGCGGATCAAGCGATTTTTCGAAACGCATTGACGCATCTGTCCGCAGCTTATGTCGCGCGGATGTGAGCCGAACCGAAGCGGCCTGGAAATTTGCGCTTTCGAGCACGATGCGGCTAGTTGATTCCGAGATCGCGGATGCAGAACCGCCGATGACGCCGGCAAGCGCTACCGGACCGCTCGCATCTGCGATCACAAGATCGTTCTCCGTCAGCGTGTAGGATTCCCCGTTGAGAGCAGCCAGACTTTGTCCGCTCTGAGCGCGGCGAACGTAGATCGTTTTCCCCGCGAGCTTATCGGCATCGAAAGCATGCATTGGTTGCGGAAGCTCCGCAAGAACGTAGTTCGTGACGTCGACGATGTTATTGATCGGGTTCAGCCCGATGCTTTGCAGCCGCGCTTGCAGCCAGATGGGAGACGGCTCTACCTTTATGTTTTCGAAGACTAATGCGCTGTAACGAGGG
>JAFAUR010000158.1 GCA_019243205.1 Acidobacteriaceae bacterium
AGTTGCGCCCGATATTATCGTGGCTGCCCGTGCCGCTCGCTCAGCTGCGGAAGTTCCTCGCGCTCACGACGAGCTTCAATCAATCGCATAGCCGGCAACGCATAAGAACGGAACAGGATACGCCCACGCGTAGCGTCTTCCGCACAGGCGTGTTTGCTAATACGTCCGATGGCCTGGGCATTCACTGTCTCTAGACACCTTCCGACTACCCGGTATCGATTTAGGCGCAGATCTGCCGAACTTGCTTTTCACGATCGTTTAGGACTGATAGAACAAAGGCTATGGCTCGTATTGTTGTCATCGGCGGGAGCGGGCATGTGGGTACTTATCTTTTGCCGGCTCTCATCGCGCGCGGAAATGAAGTTGTAAACGTCAGCCGTGGCACGAGCTCTCCTTATCGGGAACATGCGGCGTGGAAGGCTGTCGAGCATGTTGCCATCGACCGCAAGGCCGAAGAAAAGGAGGGCAGATTCGGCGCCAAGGTCGCGGAGTTGAACGCTGACATTGTCGTGGACATGATCTCGTTCGAGCTTGAAAGAACGCAGCAGTTGGTCGAAGCGTTGCGCCACCAGATTGAACACTATCTGTTTTGCAGCTCGATCTGGGTTTACGGTCATGCGACCACCGTGCCATCGATTGAAAGCGATCCCACGAACGCCATCGACGCCTACGGGATCAATAAGGCAAAGATCGAACGTTGGCTTCTGCAGCAGACCCGCCGGAATGGCTTTCCTGCGACGAGTTCCCGGCCCGGTCACATCGTCGGTAGGGGCTGGGTACCTATCAACCCGCAAGCGAATGCGAATCCCGAAGTTTTCTCGCGGATTGCGCGAGGTGAAAAACTCGCTTTGCCGAACCTCGGGTTGGAGATGTTGCATCACGTCCATGCTGATGATGTCGCGCAATGGATCGTGTGTGCCATCGAGCAAAGAGCGGCCTCGATTGGAGAAGTATTCAATACGGTGTCGTCGCACGCGCTAACAATGCGCGGCTACGCCGAGGCGATGTACCGTTGGTTCGCACGAGAGCCCCAGCTGTCGTTTGAGCCCTTCGATCAGTGGAGGCTTGGTCTGACCGAGAGTGATGCCCAGACCTCATGGGGGCACGTCATGCGGAGTTCCTGCGTCTCAATCGAGAAAAGCCGTCAGCGCCTCGGCTACAATCCGCGATTTTCGAGCCTTGAGTTATACAGGAATCGGTTGAGGCGCTAATCGCCTCCGATCGCATAATCGCGCCCTGAAACTTAAGCGGAATTCTAGAGGCAGGTTGGACTAGGGACAAGTCTCGCTTCATTGGCTTCATAGGACTGATATATGCCCGGCAGACCGCTTGCGTGTGCGCCCAGCAGACGAACAGTCACCGCTTCCGCATTACGGGCCGTGTCCACGAGCTTGCATTCAGTGAGGTATTTATTCGCGGCCTCATCCAGCGAGAGCTTACCTTCAGCGACCAGGGTCATGATAGTGGTTGTCGTGAACGGCTTTGTGATGGAGGCCAAGCCGAATGCTGTATGTGGTGTAGCCTTCAGGCCCAAATCCTTCCTCCCAAACGATGCGCCCGCCGTGTACCACTGCGGCAGCTACTCCGGTCGCGTCACCTCGCGCAAATCGCCTGCTGGATTCGGCTGCGTACCGGGTCGAAGTTTACCTTGGCCGCTTCACGATTAAAGACCCTTGTACCGGCACTCGGCTTCGCCGCCAAAAGTTTCCCGAGCGATGCTGAGAGCATACAGCGTGTCACTTCACGGCGGGTTGCGCGTGCCTTCATGTTCAATCCTCCAGCGTATAGGGGCGCTTCAGCGAAACAGTTCTGAAGGCGTCTCGATCTGTTCCACAGGCCGTCGCAGGCTCAACCGTCGTAGACTAGTACCACCAAATCGTCCAGCATCTGGCGCTTCTATTTGAGGCCATTACATTGGGTAAATCCGCAACCATAGAAATGCAAGGCTATGCTCAGATCGCCGAGTTGCTCGTGTGTGATCGGGTAATCGGAAACTGAGATCACCCGGCGAGATAGCGCGCGCCTTATGTGAGAGTTGTAGTCCAACTCTCGAGGTAGCAATTCGTTTGGCAAATTTAACGAAAATGCGGAGGAAGTGCGTATTGTCTGCGCCCCATCACCAAAGATGAGCTCCGCCAAGATCCTGAATTCCGGCTTGCGCGTTATGCGACAACAATCCGGAAACCGTGTTCAAAACCATTCCTCAACCCTTCCGGACCAACCAGGGGTAATCGGCACCTGCAATTCCGGGATGCCGACTTTGCGTCAACCTGGATGCGGTGCGCGCCCTTTGGTCGACTTCGGAACAGGAGTTTGGTCCCTCGTATCGACCGTCGTGACCACGGGCCGGGCGCCTTCGCGGCTGACATGGGTTCCTATTGCATCCCCACAAAAGGGGGATTATACTTTTGTGGGACACCCACAAGAGTGAGTAAGAGAAAACCCGTTTGGCAGGGCACCATGGCTTTAATGGTTCTCAAGACACTGGACGTTCTTGGCGCCCAGCACGGCTACGGTATTGCCCGGCGGCTTGAACAAGCCAGCGGAGGAGCACTCGTCATCAACCACGGAACGCTTTATCCCGTTCTGATCAAACTCGTCCAGGAGGGGGCGATTTGGTCCGAATGGGGCACGTCCGAGAACAACCGCAGTGCCCGGTTTTACAGCATCACCAAAGCCGGCCGCAGGCAATTATTGAGAGAGCAGCAACACTGGAAAGAGACAACCCGGATCATGGAACAGCTTCTTGCTCTTCATGGGGAGAGCGCATGAGGCTCCTGCGCCGGACTGTGAGCCGAATCGCCGCGCTATTTTCGGGCGAGTCCGAAGATCAGCAATTGGCAATGGAATTCGAGGTCAATATCGACCTGCTCACCCAGGAATACGTACGGGCTGGTATCGATCCCGGCGAGGCACGCCGCCTGGCAGTTCTGAAGTTTGGAAAGCCATCGTCCACGCTGGAAGTTTGCCGCGAGCATCGCGGGTTCCCGCGTCTCGAAGCATTTGCAAGAGACTTGCGGTATGCTTCGCGGGCGCTCTGGAAGTCGCCGGGGTTCTCACTGGCCGTGGTCGTCACTCTAGCGATTGCAATCGGCGCGAACACGGCGATTTTCAGTCTTGTCAATCAGGTTCTGCTGCAACCGGCCGGCGTCGATCATCCTGAGCGGGTCCTTTCAATTCGCGAGCATTTCGGGAAGCTGGCCGGTCTCGAGGATCTGGGCGCCACATCGGGTCCGGCATTCGCTGCAATTCGCGCGCAGCGAACCCTTTTCGAACACACCGCAGCCATGTCCGGTCTGGATGCGACTTACACGGGCGGCGCCGCGCCTCAACACCTGCAGGTCGCGGCGGTTTCCGCGGAGTGGTTCGAAGTCATGGGCGCGAGACCCGCGTATGGCCGGACCTTCACGCCCGAGGAAGATGAGCCGAATGCGTCTCGCGTGGCGATCCTCTCGTATCCAGCGTGGGCGAAGCTGTTCGGCTCCGATCCATCGGCCGTCAATCGGAAAATCGAATTGGATCTCCAGCCGTACACAGTGATCGGAGTGATGAAGCCGGGGATCGAATGGCTCAACAATGTTGACGTATGGCTGCCGCTTGCACTTTCTTCCGCCGATGTCGGTCCGAAGGAAAATTTCAATCAGCATCTGCTCGTAATGAGTCGGCTCCGGCCTGGCGTCTCGCCGGAGCGGGCCAACGCGTGGCTCAAGCTGTTCAGTAAGCGGGTTCTTGCCTCCGGCGTCCCCGGCGCGAAGGAAGTCGCGCCGTTGGATTGGTACATTTTCTCTAAATCCTTCGTAAGCGCCACCGTCGGCGACACCCGAACGCCGATGCTTTTTATGCTGGCCGCGGTCGGTATCGTGCTGCTAATCGCGTCTGCGAATATCGCGGGGCTGATGCTTGCCCGTAACGCGGCGCGCAGCCATGAATTGGCGGTACAAGCGGCACTGGGCGCAAGCCGTGGCCGATTGCTCAGCCGCGTCGCGGCCGAGAGCGTGGTTCTCGCAGGGTTCGGAACCATCGCCGGACTGGCGCTCGCGTGGACCGGGATGGGAATCTTTCTGAACCGGTTGCCCATGATCGGTCGATTGCCTACCCTGGACGCGCATCCTGACATCCGCGCTGTATGTTTCACGATCGCAATTGCGGCCACAACGGCATCACTTTTTGGCCTTTTGCCTGCTTGGAAGGCGTCGGATGCGTCTTTCGGCATGATGAGCGGGGGCGAGCGAATCGTTCATGCGCGCCAGCGAACGCGTTCCGCGCTGGTCATCATCGAAACTGCTCTCGCGTTGGTCCTCATGGTTGCCGCGGGGGTACTGCTCAAAAGTTTCACGTTGCTCGAGCAGGTGCCACCAGGTTTTGACACTCATAATGTGATGACGGCGGGTGTTTCATTTTCAGCATCGAGGTACAACGATGTCGGAAGGCAGATCTCGTTCTATCGTACGGTGCTGGATCACCTTCCCGCCGAGTCAGCCATCGCTTCGGATGTGCCGTTCTCCGGCGGCATGAACGCCGGAGAATTCGAGATCCGGGGCCGGTCCTACACTAATGGACGTCCCCCTCACAGCGACGTCCGCTTCGTTTCACCCGGATATTTTGAGACGCTGCGAATTCCACTCAAGCGCGGACGTCTTTTCTCGGCTGCCGACCGCATCGGGACCGAGCCCGTCGCACTCATCGATGAGAACATGGCGCGTCAATTCTGGCCGGGCGAGGATCCAATCGGAAAACAAATTCGAGGGCAGGGATTCCCCTCCTGGTTCACGATCGTAGGCGTGGTGGGCCATATCCTGCAATCGGATCTCGCCTTCGACAGCGGACGCGGCACTCTGTACTACGGCCTATTCCAAAGCTCCCGCATCCTCCCGTTCGTCGCAATCTTGACGCGCGGTTCTTCGGGCGCCATTAGCGCGGCGATTGCTTCGGCCGATCCTACGGAATCCACTTTCAGAAACGAGAGTCTGAGTGACCGTGTCGCCGCGTCCCTCGCATCGCGAAAATTGCTCCTCGAACTGTTGAGTTGCTTTGCGGCCATCGCACTCTTTCTGTGCACGCTTGGACTTTACAGCGTCATCAGCTATGCGGTCCGCCAGCGAAACCGCGAGATCGGCGTTCGCGTGGCCCTGGGGGCGGGTCGTGCGACGATTTCCCGAATGATCATCGGCGACGGCCTGCGTCTTGCCGCGACCGGAGCAATCTTGGGATTGGCGATTGCCGGTGGCCTTGCTCACACAATCGAGAGCCAACTGTACAAAGTTAGGGCGTTTGATATTCCGACGACCTCCATCGCTGCTTTGACTCTGGTGCTTTTGGCCGTAGCGGCCAGCTTTTTTCCCGCGAGGCGCGCGGCTTCCGTGGATCCCATGTCCACTCTGCGGTGCGATTAGCTTTTTCTTCGACATTGCGAAGAACGAGTGTGGCCTAAGTGCGGTGTAGTGATCACTGCACCCCTGCCTTCCCGGCGAGGGGCAGGAGGTAGCAAGTGCAAGCTGAGGGGTGTCCCCACCCTTGCAACGAAGTGGAAAGGGCGGAGCGCAGCGGAGGTCTGCACAAAGCGAAGCGCGGAAGATTGGGGAGACGGCTTGTACGCGCGGATATAGATCGCCGGTGACGGCCATGTGTTTAGTTTCCGAGTTTATCCTGGATTGTCGGCCATCCGGACATAAGCCGGACTGAACGGCGTTTAAGGTTATAAGGGGAGCTATCCGAAGACAAGCCGGCTTCAGCCTTCCTTGACTTTCAACTTATCGTTGTTCTCGGCAATGAACTGTTTGATGTCGTCTGCCATGGAGAGAAGCTT
>JAFAUR010000460.1 GCA_019243205.1 Acidobacteriaceae bacterium
TCTACAGCAAGGCACGCTCACGCTGCCCGTTATCTACAGCCTCCAAGAGTTTCCCGAAAATCACGTGGTACGCCGAATCATTCAGCGCGCTCCTTACACGCCCGCAGAACTGCAGGAAGCAGTGGAAGCAATTGTACTTTCGGGAGGATTGATAAGAGCTTACTCGAAAGCTCGCGAGATGGCGCTTGAGGCGGCGGACTTCCTTTCGGAATTCCCGGAGTCGAGTTACCGCGATTCGCTCGTGGAAATCGCTCATCATATTGTTGACCGGGGATTTCTCGACCCGGAATCATGATCGCCGCTACAGCGAAGAGCGTTCTATGCGGCGCGCGAGCATAGCAAGCTCGCCAGATTCATCTCCGCCCAAGCGACGGAACATGCGCATCCATCTCTGCTGTAGCTCGCCTTCCAAAGGTGGCATCTGAACTCGTTTGATTGGCTCAAATCCGGAGTCGTGCAGCAGGCGGGTCAACGAAGATTCGTTGAAGAATTGATAATGCGCGACAGGGTTGACGGCATCCCAATTTTTGCCGAATATTTTGAACTGCAACGACCCACTATCCGGGACCGCGATAAAGAGCATTCCATCAGGATTGAGTGCCTTGGCAATCTTAGGCAGCAGATTTCTCGGCTCAGCAATATGCTCGATGACGTGATTCATTGCGATCACGTCAAAAAAGCCCCAGGGAAGGTCCTCATCGCTCAGATGCATTTCGATTAAACGCCTACCTAGTAGAGGCTTTAGCTCTTCTGTCAGCGCGTGTGAGCTCTCAATTCCGTATACCTGAAACCCATAAGCGCGCGCCATTCTCAGTAGAAAGCCGGCTCCGAACCCGATATCGAGAAGTCGTGGACCCTGAGCGTGACGGCGTAGGATGCGGCAGAGATATTCTGCATAAATTTTTTGAGTCTGGCTAAATGGATCAGCCAGGGTCCCATCGAGTTCTGTGGCAAGCTGAGCCTGCAGACAAGGACGAAGCCGCGGGCTCACATAGATGTGCGAGCAACCTTGGCAGCGGTTGAAAAGGAAGCCTTGTTTCCTAAAAAGACCGGTTGAGTCTGATGCAACGCAAACGGGGCAGACCGCTTGCTCCAAGGCGTCGGGACCAGCACGGTCGATGAACTCCTCAAGAGTGGAATGCCAAATCAGCCCTAAGCGTTTTCTCTCTGGTTCGGGTCCATTGCTCTCGTCGTGACTGCGGAACAAACCTAACCGAGAAGCTTCGTCGTGGGTTTCGAGCAATTTCGCGAGAGCGAGAGATCGCTCGGGTTCTGGTAACTGCTCTCCGCAATATCCGAGTTGCAGCAGGTCACGGCCGATGATTTCGCTGGCTATGTCCGTAGCGGATTTCTCATTTTCCGCTCCCCGCCGGTAAATCGAGATCAGATTCGGGCAGCCCTGGGCTTCATCCCTCGCGTAGTTCTGAACATCATTGAGCTTCTGCGCGAGAGCATAATACTGGGTCAGGAATGGATATAGCGGAGAAACGCGTTCCGGGTCCAAGGCGATGTATAGAATGTGCCAGTAATCCACGTTTTTCAGGTGGACCAGACACTCGTAGAATTTGTCGTTCCAAGTCTCAGGTTGACTACGCTCCATCAGAATACCTGTTAACAGACGTCGGGTAGCGTCTATGACGAGCCGAATGGTGTGTTGTCCTGCGGCGCCTGTCAAATGATCAAGCCCCTCAAACGTGAGCAGCAGCGCAAGAATTACAGTCAGCGTTTCGGCTTCCGTCCCGACTCCAGGTTCCTCTTGGAAGCTTGCGAGTAGAGTGGCGCGCTGATCGCGATAAAGAAAGTGACGGTCCAGATAATCATCGAGCACGCGGCCGCTGAAGTACAAGAGACTCGCGCCCCTCAGTAGATCGCGAAATCGCTCGGGATCGGGCCGAATAGCTGCTGCGAAATGGGGCAGATCCCACAAGGTCCAGGTAAGCCATTGAACATAATCGCCTGCGCGGTTCAGGATTTGCTCGCAGAAACGATTGCCGCCCGAAGCCTTTGAGATGTTTTCGCGTAGCCCCTGAATGCTCTCCCGCACAGCTTGCCCGGCGAGGTCGCGGTAGTGTTCGATGAGAGTTCCATGCCGTTCTTGAATGTTCGGAATGACCGACTCGAAGCGACGCTTCTGCCCGTTGAGAGCAAGCGTCAACTCACTGCTGTCACAGTTCAATTCCATGGCCGTGCGGTTTGGGCAGCGATCCTGATCGTGTTCGCCAGAATCAGCGCGGCAGTAACTGCGGGCGATGCGACACCTCGATCGCAGAACGTCTCGTACAGCCCATCAGAGACGAGCTCGTTGTCAAGGAAAGAGGCGACGTCCTGCAAGATTGGACCTGCAAAATCGAGATCAAGCAGGGCGGAGGTCTTCAGGGCTGCCTGGAGGGGGTCCGTGGTGCGGAGGTTCAGCAGCTTCGAGACGAGTAGGTTTCTAACTCGGTCGCTTTCTGGTCCTCCCCGCCAGGCGCGGGCGACTGCTTGAAGCTCGAAAATGGAGAGGTCTTTCGAACCGTCGATGGCGTCACAGACACGCGGCTCGAGTTCCGGCAATGCTATCCCAGTGAGACCGACGAAACGAAGCATTTGTGCAGCCGCGTATAAATCGTGAGTTCCCAACCTGCGCCAGAAGTTCGCATCGTACTTCCGTGGAATGTGGGCAGGCTCGGAGCGCCATAACTCGGTCGCGGCACACGCGGTCGTAGCAAGGTCTGGACGCAGGCTGCTTTGCCGGCCGTAGAAGTGCCACGATCCGTCGCAGTTCTGCTCCGAAGCGATGTAGCTGCGCAATCGCCAACGCAGGCCGGCAACGATGGCCGCGAACTTCCGTCGCCGAGCAGTCGGGATGAAGTCGATTACACGCCATTCACAAGCCAATGAGGAAGGATCTATGAACGACAAAGAATCGCGAACAAAGGTAGCAGCAATCGGGCATGCACACGTCGCTGCCCCGTGTGGCAGACGTTGCACGCATACCAGCTCGCCGCTGAATAATTGTTGCGATTGAACGAACTCGAGCGATCGAAAGACAAAGCGGCCGAGGGGAGATGTCATCCGCCGTGTCCTAAGTGAATGTATTTGTTCAGGTTCGAGTTCTCCCATTCGTGGAACATCATCTCCAGATGCTTGCGCATTTCGGCTCGATCTTCGTCGCCAGTCAGCGGATCTAGATCGGGAAGGCAACTCGGCCAGAGTTCACCGTAGTCGTGATCGGAGAATAATGGGCTGAATTCTTCCGGCCAACTGTGGATTCCCGCAACGACGTCGCAGTAGCACGCACGACATCCGCTCCACTCCTGAAGCAATTCTTCGGACGGGGCAAACGACGAGAAAGCGTGGCGGAGCCGTATCGAGCTCTTCGCGAGTTGTCTGCATTTTCGTTTAGCAGCGATTGGCAAATGATCGCTGCTTGTTTGCAAATGCTCGCCCAGCAAAAGGCGGATCGCGCCAGCCACCGTCAGGGCTGAGTCTTTTGCACGGAAATAAAAGCTCAGGGGTGAGGGGACCGTCCACCTTTCGAGTCCTGGTCGAGCGATTACAAATGCCGGACGCCCAAGGCGACCCGCAGCATGGGCCAGAAAAGAATCAGCAATGAGGAGGGCATCTGCGTTCTCCACTTCGTGCCACATTCGATCGAGGGAAACGAAACGTTCGCCCGCCGAGTGCGCGATTTCGCAACTTGCGCCCCAAAACGGCTGAGCGCTGGCTGATTGAACAAGTGAACGTGCAAAACTTTCCGTTCGGGAATTTGGCCCGGTATCTACGATGAAGCGGACTCGCCGGCCGAAAGCACGAGGGACGATATTCGTCAGCAGGTCACTCCAATAACGCTCGGACGGATTTTCTTTGGATGTGAACGGACTCACGAGAATTGTGACGAGGTCTCTTGGTGAATCTGTTGTTTTTGTTCGCGTGACTACGCTATCGAGATCGGGAAGCGTCGCTGCACCGTGAAGCCATGACAGGAGACGGGCTAAGCCGTGATAAAAGTTCTCAACACTACTCTCTGGCGACCTGCATAATCGTCGAGTCCGATTATCGAGAACCAGCACGGACTGCCGTCCTAACGATAACTCTACGTAACGGGGAATCAATTGCTCCCGACAGATCGCGGGAACCAAACCCGGTGATTCGAAATCAATTAGGAACACGACGTCATGCGGCGCTTTCCCGCGCCGTAAAGCCCCAAGAAAGCCGGGGGCATCCCGATACGTTTCGATTGTGCGCGACCCTGCCACGCAATTCCACAATCCTTCGTACATCGAGATTACGTTCACTTCCGCTGAAGGCAGGACTCGGCTGATCGCCTCCGGAAGACCGAAGCACAGAATCTCGTCGCCGATCCCGATGCCCGGGCCAAAGATCATCAGGACCCGGGATATGTCCTGAAAAAACAGATCGGAAGGTGACCGCTGGGAGAGCAACACGTCCCGGGGTATTTTCAAGGCAGCTACTTCTCTCAACTCGCGTTGAATCTCGGGCGCGACGCGGAAGAGGCTCTCAGGCGTAAGTGAGCTTAACTGTCGAGCGATGTTTTCAAGCTCGCAGCAGTCACGTTCCCGCAGAAGTGGCCCGAGTTTCTGAAGAGCAGCAATGCGGTGGTTGCGGAAATGAACATTGCTGGCACTTACCGGGCGCCTGCTCAAAAAAAACAAATAACGGGTGAGGACGGTTAGCGGAAGTAAGAGCTGATGGAACTCCGTCGTGCTCTGCGAAACCGGCATCTTATTGATCAATCGGGCTCAAAGAGGAAATAAGCCACTGTGAGTCCTGAGTCTCACGGAAAACGACAACACCTGCGATCAGCTCCGTATTCTGGCGACCTAGGATTTTGCTGCGATAATCCACTTGGAGCGTGATCTGGATCAAGATTCCGGCCGGATGGAATACTGGATCCGGCACTTCGCTCAATGAAAGCTGAACCTCTTCGCCGCGCCAGAGATCAATGAGTCCCTCCAATCGTAGCCGTAACGCATTTGCGTCGAACTCACGATCGTTCTCGAAAGAATGGTATTCGACGGAAACGCAGGTCATAGCATCGCGAATATTGCCGCGTTCGAGAGCATGAATAAATTCGAAGAGGCAATCAACCGCGGCCTCTGCCGCCCTGGAATCCCACAATCGATCGATTGGCTCGGGTGCCTTGATTGAAACGGGATTTTTCGGATGAGCAGGCTGAAAATATCGATCCCAGACGTCAGTTTCTCGCCAAGGTCCCTGCGATTGCAGGCCTGCGTCCGGCGGCCGCCACTGGATCAGAAGATCGGTTGCACTCACCAGCCATGGTTGTTCTTCGAATGGTTCTGCTGGTCCGTGCCAAGGCTCGACGTGCGTGTCTTCCGGATCGCTTGCCCAATTATCGCCAAACACGACCCCAAATCTTAGCATCCATTGGGTGGGCCGGCCAACGGAGAAGACATACGAGCGTGTAAGATCCCGCCATATGAGAGTCAGCCGGTTGTTGGTCCTGACGGCAGATTACTTACCCTCAAATTGGTCGGGCATTGGCGTCGCTGTTGCCCACCAGGCGCGGGCAGTCGCGAACCTGGGCTACGACGTTCGCGTTCTGATGCCGTTCCCGCCGGCCGCAGGCGGCGATGGCGTGCGACTTCACGAGCTTTCTCACGCTCAATTTCCATTGGAGCCGCGAACTGGAGACGTAGTTCATCTTCATTCTCTCTCTCTGGCGGAGGTCGCAATCGAACTGGCTCGCCGGTTCGGATTGCCATTGATCTACTCCGCACATTCGGTAGTGCGACTTGAATTGGAAGGTCGTGAGGGATGCGGTCGCTGGGCGGCAGTTCAGAATCGAGTCTTCCAAGTCGCTGACTACGTCTTCTTCTTGTCTGAGCCGGAACTGGACAGTGCTCTACGACTTGCGCCTTTCCTTTCCGACCACGCGAGTGTACTCCCGAACGGCTTACCGGAGCCGCCACGGTGCCCCTCTCGTCAAGGGCTAGGTCAATCGGTCATGTTCGCGGGACGATTAACGCGCTCGAAGGGAATTGATCTCGCTGCGGATTTATGCCGTAGACTTCTCCGGCATCAGCGCCGAACCCGGTTCGTAATTGCCGGTGGTCATGGCGATTTTCATGAACAAGGTCTTATTCTGCAGCTAGTCAAAGATTTCCCGAATGAGTGTCGTTTTGCGGGCTGGGTGGGTCGCATTGAAATGGAACGATTACTTTCACAATCTGCGCTGTTGATAATGCCCAGCCGCTATGAGCCTTTTGGCCTGACGGCACTCGAGGCATTGCGAGTTGGCACACCGGTTGTCGGTTCCGCCGTCGGAGGCCTCCGATCTATCCTGAAGCCCCATTCCGGCGGTATAGCCATTGAGGGATTCGATATCGATACCTGGGTCCATGTATGTCGAGACCTTCTGACCGATGAAGGTCGTCTGATGCGACTCTCTGCTCAGGGTCCGCAGTACGTGGCATCAAACTTCAACATGGATGTGCTCGCAAGACAGTTCCTGAAGATCATTGGCAATTTTTATTAGCGATTGTAGAATCAGAAATCACCATGCCGCGCCTGAAGACGCTGCAGTGTCTTCTCGACCAACTTCTGGAGCACGGTTCGCGTCCGGCGCTTGGACTACGAGGCGATTATGGTGCTCGTTGGTGGACCTATGACGATCTGTACCGCAATTCCTGTCGAGCTGCCCTAAGCTTTGAGCAACGAGGTCTGAACGCAGGCGATCGCGTGATCTTGTGGTCTCGCAACTGTCCCGAATGGGTGGCTCACTTTCTTGGCGCAGTTCTCCGAGGACTTGTCACGGTCGCGGTCCATCCGGACACGTCGCCTCAGGATCTAGCAGATATCGCTGCCAGGACTGACGCTCGCTTCTTGGTCTATGGATCAGAAGTGGAACATCGCACGATCGGACTGGCGAAACAATCCCTGTTCGTGCTAGATCTCGTTCCCGATGCGCACGTTTCCAAACTGCGCGTATCAATTGAATCGGCTGATCCTGCAGTGATCCTTTTCACTTCGGGCACAAGTGCTAAGGCACGTGCGGTGATGCTCTCACACGAGAACATCATCTGTCAGATTGTCACCTTCTTCAGATGGCGGATGCCAGTAAAGTTCGTATCCGTCAGGCTGCTTGCTCTTTCGCCGCTCAGTCATGTTCAGGGATTGATGCTCGGTGCGTGTATACCGTTGAGTCTGGGAATGACAGTTCTCTTCACTGCCTCCGTTGCCCCCGCACATCTAAGTGGCGTGATACGGACACATCGGATCGGAATTCTCTCCACCGTTCCGCGTGTGCTCGAACTGCTCGAATATGAATTGCGGCGTCGAGACGGGAACCCGTCTGTTCATCGGTTGCGAACAGCACTTGGGGTCCGTTTTTTTCTGATCCTGGTTGGCGGGGCGACGCTTCATAAAGATCGCGAGTTGTTTTGGCGACGATCGCTATGCCTCGTGGTGCAAGGTTACGGATCGACGGAAACAAGCGCTTTCGTTACCTTGAATTCACCCTTGACAGGAGCCGTTGGATCGATCGGTAGGCCGTTACACGGGGATTCTGTTCAGTTGGCTGAAGACGGGGAAATTTTGGTACGTGGACCGCATATCGCTTCCGAGTACGTTGCGAACGACGTAACGCGGAAACTCAGCGAGAACGATTATCTCCATACAGGCGACTTGGGCGCGCGGGATCATCAGGGCAGAATCTATTTCACAGGACGAAAAGACTCGCGAATTGTCACCGCAGAGGGCCACAATGTTCAACCCGAGAAACTAGAATCTGTTTTGGTTACCTGCTCCGGCGTACGCGGAGCGATTGTAGTTCCACGTGAGACCAGGGGTCTTGAAGAGCTGCATGCAGTTCTACTTCTGAAACCTGCGGCGGATTCGGCTGCGATCATTCGCGAAGCAAACAGGCGCCTCACCACTCACGAAAGGATCGGCAGTTGGTCCGTTTGGCCGGATGAAGATTTCCCCAGGGGCACACTGGGGAAGATCCGCCGTGATGTAGTTACGTCACGGCTCATGGAAATAACTGAAGCTCAGGCGCTCGGGAAGGAAACGCCGCGTTCGATCGAGGAATGTCTGGCGGATCCGCACCATACGCGACGAATTCGTAAGCTTGCCCGTTATCTTGCTTCGACAGTGCCATCGATTTCCGAAGAGGCTATCCACAGATCGATACAGGATTGGGGACTGGATTCCATAGACGCGGTCAGGCTTTGGTCTGAATTGAAATGGGGAGCGCACGGACGGATGCCTGACGGAACATATGGCGACTTCGCAACTCGAGCCACCCCGGGAACGGAAGCTGAACCTCCACTTGCCCCAGGATGGCAATGGTGGCCCGGCGTAAACTGGCTTCGCATCGCTGTGCGTACAATGGCGCTCACACCCGTAATGCCGTTCATTGCTCGGGTACGTGTAACTGGGACGCAGCACCTCAACCAACTGCGGCCTCCGTTCGTATTGGCCCTCGACCCGGAAGATCGGGAACATGCCTTCGATTACCTGATCGCGTATCGTGCTCTGCCACAATCGCTTTCACGAAAGCTTCTTTTCGTGCTCGGTGGACGCTCGCCTGGACTGTTCGACGCTTATCTGAGTCCGTCGGGCGCTGAGGGCTGGATGTATAGACGATTTATCCAATTCCTGTTCTATGTCGGCCTGCCGCTCCTGTTCCCATACAGCCTTTTTCCACATAAGACACTCTCGACTACGATGCGAGGTCTCAACCGGACATTCGCTTGGATAGACCGCGGATACAATCCACTTCTTCCGTGGGGCGCCGGTACTGCTTTGATCGCGGTTGAGACACAAGCGACAGTGCTTCCAATCCGTCTCGCCGGAAATAAGCAGCTCAATCACCGCCGCGGAGTCACGAGTCCGCTGGTTTCGGTTTCTTTCGGGATACCCGTTAAACCTGGAGCCAATACTTCGCCAGAGCATCTCGCGAGGGTTGTTTTCACGAAGCTTCGCGAGACGCCGCTCGCCAATTCTCCCCATTCGGCCGAATAGTCCTATGTATCAGGTACCGAGAGTTTTCACACCTGCACGGCCGTTCCAAAACGCATGGCGAACATTCAAGCGGCGCGATCGCGGCGCTTACAACATACTCGGGATTTGTTCCACGGGGCACGGCGCCAGCGTGGCCCTGATATCGTCACAGCACGGCGTCCGCGCTTTGAATTTCGATCGATTTCTTGGCAGCAAGCATGCTCTTCTCATGGCGCGTCAGGAGGCACGGGATCTCGAGGCAAAACGCGGCCCAGTGAACAAGACGATGCACTTCCTGTTGGCCGACCGTGATGGCAAGTTGCCGCCGATAGCGATTTTTGAAGAGCGCGGAAGAGAGTTTATTAACGCCCTGCTCAAGGGTTTACCACTTTCAGAGCAAGACATTGACATTGTTGTCTCAAGTGAATCGCATTTCGCTTTCAATCGGAGGTGGTTAGGAAGGTGGCTGAGCGCATATTTTCGGAATGCTGCTGTCTTCACTGACATCGAGCACCACGCTATTCATCGTTATCAAGCTTTCTATTCGAGCGGTTTCGGCGATGCCGCCGTGCTTACGGCCGACGCTTCCGGAGAGCCGTTGCAGCGACTGAATGGGGCCTCGTTGGCGATGACGTTATCGCAAGCGGAAGGAAATGCGTTCGACATTCTCTTTGAACACCGGTTCCCCGAAAGCAGTCCCGGTAGACTGTATGCGTTCTTCAACCGCTACCTCGGTTTCTCGGCAGGCGAGGAAGGAAAGACGATGGGTCTTTCCGCCTATGGCCAGGACCGTTGTTATTCGTACCTTGCTCCACACTTGAAGCTGTTCGATAACGGGTCTTTCCGGTTTCTGAATGATCCCGATTTGGATGCCGCCCTTCGGGAATATGGAGCTCGCGCGCGACATTCAAGCCTCGGTATAAAGCCGCTTCATGCTGACGTTGCCTTCGCGGCACAACAAATTCTTGACGATGTGATGCAGAACGCCATACGTGCGCTACGAAGGTTCAGCCGTTCATCCTCGTTGTGCCTCGCCGGCGGTGTCGCTCTGAACAGTGTGACGAATGAGAGGTGTTTTGCCCAATCGGGTTTTGACCGGCTCCATATCATGCCAAATGCCGGAGACCCCGGACACGCTTTAGGGTGTGCACTCTATGCCGAGCGAGAACTGCGTCGCGGGCCCTCGCGTTCATTCTCATACGACGGACTTGGTCCTGCGTATGCGGACGATTTGGTTCGCGCCGATCTGATCAAAGCGGGACTTCCGCCCACCGCACGTATTTCCGACCTTTCGGAGTACGTTGCAGAGCTGATTACACGCGGATACATTGTCGCGTGGTTCCAGGGTGGTTCTGAGTATGGGCCTCGGGCACTCGGCAACCGCAGCATATTGACGGATTGCCGTCCGCCCGGCATGAAAGATTATTTAAATGCGCGCGTGAAACATAGGGAGCCGTTTAGACCATTCGCACCGGCTGTGCTGGAAGAGGCCGCGGCGGATTGGTTTGAGCTTCGGGGTTCAAGTCCCTTCATGTTGCGGGTGGCAGACGTAAAGCCCGACAAGAGAGCACTGATACCGGCCGTAACCCACGTCGACGGGACAGCTCGCGTGCAGACTGTGCGGCGTGACGCAAATCCCCGCTTCCATGCTCTGATTAGCGCCTTTCACCGGCGTACCGGCGTACCCCTGATCTTGAACACGTCGTTCAACATCGCCGGCAAGCCGATTGTAGAAACTCCATTAGATGCTATTCAATGTTTTCAGTCGACAGAAATCGACGCGTTAGTAATCCACGATTTCGTAATCGAGAAGCCGCGCGATGTGAATGCAGAAGAGACGAATCTGAAGCGTTTGGTCGCGCATTAAAGTCAGCTGATATACTACTTCACGATCTTCGAGCAGTATTTCCCAGGAGGTCTGCTGTGCTGTTGGAAAGCAATCACCAACCTACCGATACGAAGCGTTTCCTGCAGGTGATCGAGAGTGCCCCGGCCATTCCGCCCCAAATCTCATTACTTGCTTGCTTCGTGCGGACGGATTACTCCCAAGTTACATGTATCTGGAAATCCGATTCGGCCGAGCAGTTGCGTCACTTTATCGAGCCGATTGTGGCTGGAGCCGCAAAGAATGCTTACTACTCCATCGAACAGGTAGTCCCATTCGAATCGCAATCTGAAAGAAACGGCGAAAAGCTGGAAAATCCTTACCATCTCCACGAGGTGGGCAAACGATTGGCAAAAAGCCATAAACCTGAGGCCGCACTCGCCGTATTCCAGCTCAACGCTACACAAAATCCGCACACGTGGTTCGTAACTGCGGGTTTAGCTCGTGGCTATGCTGCAATCGGAGATTTCGACAAGGCGAAGGAGTTGATGAAGGCTGCGCTCGAGCGCGCGCCAATATATCGAAGAGAGCATGTTAATCAGTTGCTTTCACGTCTTGAAAAGCGTGACAACCTGATTTGAGCGTCCACATCTCTGCATCGATCGAACGCAGTGAGTACGCCGTATCAATCTGAGGACCGGGAATGGCTGCCGTCCGTTATGCGTCATTACCGTCGCTTGCCGTGGGAGCAATTGCGAGATTTGTGCCGCATCGACGGCAGTCACAGCACGCTCGCGATTTCCGCAGATATCCTGATCATCGGGTGCGCGATCGCTGGTGCGATTCTTTGGCTTCCGTGGTGGTGTTATCCCGCTGTTCTCGTCGTACTGGGCTCCCGGCAGCAAGGCCTTATCGTGCTGATGCACGAGGCCGCGCACGGCAAGCTTTTTCGAAACCGGCGATGGAACGACTTCACCGGAGAGGTGATATTAGCCTGGCCGCTATTCATTTCAATGTTCAGCTATCGTGCAAATCATTGTGCGCATCATCGGCACATGAATACGGAACTCGATCCGGACTGGGTTCGATATCTCACTCCCGAAGCAGACGAGCGGCAGAACTGGACTTACAGTCGGACACAAGCGCAGGTCCTGTGGCCCTTACTGAAGGACCTTCTTGGCTTTGGAACTCTCAGTCAGATCAAGCGCGTTATCCGTCTAGCAAAGCCACGGAATCATGATCCGCGCCGCAATTCTCCAGAAGCGGATCGAGCGGCGGAACTCAGATTTGGCCGCTATCCCGCCGCAGCTGTCTGGGTATTCCGGCTGGCTTTAGCCATCACATTAACTGTCACTCATGCCTGGCTCGCATTCCTGCTGTATTGGGTTGTGCCGGCACTCACAATGCTCAAAATGTGCACGAGATTGCGATTGCTGGCCGGCCACTTCGCAGTTTTCGGTGGTGAAGGCATTCGAACAACATTGAGCTCGCCTTTCGAGAAATTTTTGCTTGCGCCTCACAACATTGGATATCACGTCGAGCATCATTTGTACCCAGCGGTTTACTTCAGCCGCTTGCCGGAACTACATTCGGAATTAGTGGCTCGAGGCGATTACGATGGCAGCCTGCCTTTTCGCCTAACTCATGGATACCGGGGACTAATCGCTGATTGGAGCAGAACCGCAGAAGCGCAGCGAGCTACGCAGCAGGATGTCCGGAAGATGGCGAACTCGCAGGTGTGATGCGCTGGCGATTGCTAGATCGTATGACTGAACTGAGCCCTGGAGGGTATGCGGGAGCAGAATCTTCTACTTGCTTTCCTGATGAGCTCTTTTCAGATCACTTTCCTTCCTATCCGATCACGCCTGGAGTGCTGTTGATCGAGATGGGGGCTCAGCTTGCCGGATTGCTTGTTCAGGCTAGCGTGCTCGAATCTGAAAGGAAATGGATCTTCCCTATGTTGGGCATGGTCCAGGACGCCAAATTTCGTAGCCCGGTGCCGCCCTGTAGAACGCTTCGTATTCGCGCTGAATTGGAAGCATGTCGCCCCGACGGGGCACTCTGCCTGGCGCGGGTTTTTCACTTAGAAATGTGCTGTGCGAGTATGCACCTGATGCTCGTATTTGAGAATTTGGGAGGTGCGGGTCCGGCAAATACAGAGGTGCTTCGGGAGCATGCTCGAATGGAGTTCGAGCGCTTGCAGGCCCCTTGGCGACCGCCGGTATCGGGGCTCTAATATCCTTCGATGTCCGCTCGCCAATCACTTCCAGGAAAGGTAGTCCTCATCACGGGCGCGTCGCGTGGAATCGGGCAAGCGATTGCTTTCCGGCTCGCGTGCGAGCGGCCCGCTCACATTTTTATAGCGTACTGCCTCAATCATGAAGCTGCCGCCGCTACGGTGTCCCAAATCGAAGCGTTGGGTGTATCTGCTTCAGCGATTTCGGCGGATCTTGGCCAGCTAGATTCAATCCATGAAATGTTCGATCAGATAGAAGCGGCCTGTGGTGTCTTGGATATTTTTGTAAGCAACGCCGCTCGTGCGTCATTTCAGCAGGCGTCGCGGATAACAGCACGGAGTTGGGATCGCACGATGGACATCAACGCTCGTGCGTTCTTAGTAGGCAGCCAGCATGCCGCGCGGCTGATGAAAGAAAGAGGAGGGCGAATCATTGCGGTTAGCAGCCTGGGTGCTCATAGATATACGCCCGGCTATCTTGCGCTTGGTGCGGCGAAAGCGGCGTTGGAATCGGTAGCCCGCTACCTAGCTGTCGAACTGGCGGCACAAGACATAAACGTCAACGTCGTCTGCGGAGGGCTGATCGAAACAGAGACGTCTACTCTGCATCCTGATTATGGCGAGTTGAAGCGCCGGGTGATCGATCGAACGCCAGCTGGACGAGTAGGCAGGCCCGAGGATTTGGCGGCAGTGGTCGCGTTTCTCTGTAAACCAGAAGCGGATTGGATTCGCGGCCAAACACTCATCGCAGATGGCGGCTTCTCTTTGGTGAATTAGGACATGCCAGGAATCGCGACCAACTCGAAGCCAACGGAACGGCAAACGTACCGTTCACTGATTGGACGCTCGGCGTTGATCACCGGCGGGGGGCGCGGGATCGGGCGAGCGATCGCGCTGGAGTTGGCAAGCCATGGCGCTTCGGTCACTATCAGTTATCTACGGTCCGCGGCGGGAGCGGAAAGCGCAGCGCGCGAGATTCTCGACGCCGGAGGTCGGGCATTCACATGCCGCGCGGACGCTTCGAACGAATCGGAGGTGGCAAACCTGGTGGATTCTGCCGCTCGGCAGTTTGATGGTTTGGACATTCTGGTGTGCAACGCCGGTCTTGTCCGCGGGAATCTGGCCGCGACGCAATCGATCGAAGAATGGGACGCGACATTGCGCGTCAATCTGACAGGGCCGTTTCTTGGTATCCGGGCTGCCATTCCACACATGATTACGGGACAAGGTGGCAGCATTGTTTGTCTGTCATCGCTGGCGGCTGATCGCGGTGTGACGGGCCTAAGCAGTTACGCAGCTTCGAAAGGCGGGCTAAACGCTCTGGTGCGCAGCCTGGCGGTCGAGCTTGGACGGAAAAGAATTCGTGTGAATGCGGTGGCTCCTGGTCTGATCGACACCGAAATGGTAACGGACGTGCCGGCGGCGTCACTGGAGGCCAATATCGAGCGTATCGCGCTGCGCCGTATAGGCCAGGCTAGCGAGGTTGCCAAAGTTGTGCGCTTTCTCGCATCCGACGAAGCGAGCTATATTACTGGAGAAGTAATCGCGGTCAACGGTGGATTGGGCGTTTAGAGGATCGAAAGATGATCATCCACAAACTTACGCAGGCGGACGTGGAGACTGCGGTGATTGCCGCTGTTGCCAGGTCGCTCGACCGGAAACCTGAAGAGATCGAGCTCCATGCGAGCTTGCAGGACGAATACGGCGCGGAATCTCTCGACATCCTCGAAATTGTGTTTAACATCGAGAAGTCCTGTCGCCTGCGGCTTCCCAAAATGACACTTCTGCAGCACGCGCAGGAGAAATTTGCTACAAACCAGTTCATCAAGCAAGGCGAATTAACGGCGCTCGGGTTGGAAGTCTTGCGCCAGATGCGACCTGAAATTGATTCCGAACAGTTTCGTCCAGGTCTTCGCGTGCAAGATGTTAGCCGGCTAGTTACTGCGCAAACATTCGTGCGTCTTGCTTTGCGTCTGCTGGACGGCAAAGAAGAAGCGCTCGAAAAGCTGCGCTCCAGCGGTTGCACGACCTGTGGCTCAAAAGAAGTTCTGGACTCCACCACGGCTGCGGAGTTTGTGTGCGCAAATTGCGGAGCAATCTACCCCGTTCCCAGCGGTGACGCCATCCTTGCTGAAGATCTGGTGCGCGTTCAAACAAAAATGGACTCGCCGACAAGCGTATCTCTTGCCGCCAGCGATGCACCGTAGACGAGAATCCGCGCGCGTTGTCGTCACAGGGCTAGGTGTGGCGACCTCGCTCGGCCTCCACGTGAATGAACTCTGGAGCGGCATCATCAATGGGCGCTCCGGCATCAGCTATATTCATCAGTTCGATAGTCGCGCTTTTCCCGTGAGGATTGGGGGAGAGATCGACTTGAGCCTTTTCCCGGAGAACGGTTACGATGATCCCGTATTGCGAGGTAATCGCATCTTGCGATTCGCTCTTTGGGCAGCCGATCGAGCATGGTCCGACGCCTCATTCGGGTGCGCATCCGATGTTCGCAACGAGGCCGGCGTCTGCGTCGGCTCAGGCGGCTTCCCCGCCCTCGAGGCGCGGTTTGCAGATACTGAGCCTCAGATGGCGCAGCGGCGCTGGAGCGGCGGATGGCTCCTGAGGTTGCTCACCGCACATCCGGAACTGCTTTCGCAATATCGGCTCTCTGCAGTTTCCACGCTACTTTCGCAACGCTTTCACTTGACGGGTCCGAGCTTGACCATTCAGGGCGCCTGTACCTCAGGGACGCAGGCTATTGGTGAGGCATTTCGAATGATTCAGTCGGGCCGCGCTCGTGTCATGCTTTGCGGTGGGGCCGATAGCATGTTGTCGGCTTTCTGTGTGGCGGGGTTCAGCTTGCTCGGTGCCCTTTCGACTCATCCGGACCCGCGAACAGCATCACGGCCCTTCGATCTTACCCGAAATGGCTTCGTCATCGGCGAGGGCGCAGCCATTGCGGTTCTTGAATCGGCCGAGAACGCAGAAGCGCGGGGGGCACGGGTTTACGCGGAAGTGGTTGGCTATGGATCGTCCTCAGACGGCTATCGCTTTACTGATGTGCATCCTGATGGGCAAGGCGCCGTAGACGCTATGCGGCGGGCGCTGAGCGAGGCGCAATTGCAACCTGAAGACGTCGGCTACATTAATGCTCACGGCACGTCCACTCTCCAGAATGACCGCGTAGAAACGATCGCAATAAAAAGTGTTTTCAGTAAGCACGCTACGAACCTCGCGGTGAGTTCGACCAAGTCTCATCTGGGCCATTTGATCTGCGCTGCGGGAGCCGTTGAGTTTGTGCTCACCGTCCTCGCTCTTGATACCGGGATCTTACCGGCTACTCTCAACCTTCACCTCCCCGACCCGGAATGCGATCTCGATTTCATTCCTCTCGAAGCCAGACGGCAGCAGGTCCGCGTCGCCCTATCCAATTCATTCGGGTTTGGCGGACAAAACGGAGCGATTGCAGTTAAACAGTGGCATTGACGTCGCGCTCAGTTGCGGTTACGGGCCTCGGTGTTGTTTCCGCCCTCGGAGCGGATGTCGCCCTCCATTACCGCCGGCTCTGTTCGGGTGAATCAGGCATTGTTGCCCGCCTACTCAAAGACGGAATTCCAGTAAACACATGGGCGCCGGTCGATAGCCGCGCTTACAGACGACGAATTGAAAACCGCATGTTACGCAAACTGCTGCAGCCGAGTGCCGCGATGGCAGTGGTCGCAGCAGGACAAGCTATCGAGGACGCTGGATTGCTACGTGACAGCGGGCGCTTGGCACGGGCCGGAATTTTCGTCGGTTCAGTCAGCTTCGAGCTGACGCCCGATCTGTTTCTTCCAGCCCTCGAGTTGTCCATCAATAAGGCCGGGGACTTCGACTTCGAATCTTTCGCCAACCGCGGCATGAGTCAGCTCGATCCGTTGCTGATTGTAAAGGGGCTGCCAAATGGCGGATTATGCGGGATCGCGATCGAGTTTGGAGTGCTGGGACCCAATTTGAACATTGCGAACGACTCGATAGGTGGGACGCAAGCAATCGCGGCCGCCGTCGCAGCAATTGCAAGCGGCGATACGGAGATTGCAATCGCAGGCGGTTACGATTCCCTGCTTCAAGCCGAGCATATGGTTTCTGATTACTTGGAAGGCAGGTTCGGCGAAT
>JAFAUR010000403.1 GCA_019243205.1 Acidobacteriaceae bacterium
CGAGTTGGCTGGCCGCTTCGGTCAGCGTCAGCCAGTCTTCTGCTGGCGTCGTTTCTCGTTGTAACACGGGATGCCGTGATGGCTCCGCAGGGCGACGACCCGTTCCCGTGTCCAGCGGTTGCCCATGCCGGTCAGCAGTCCATTGCGTGCGAGCGTTCCGGCAATGGCATCATCGGAGCAAACCCGCGTCAGGACCCTGACGGCTTCGACAATCTCTTTCGAGGTGTGAGCCCGACTGTGGCCTCGTCGCCGGCGAGGCAGGCGCACTTCTGTGTGCACGCCTCCTTTCCAATGGAGAACTGCCACGATCTCACGTCCCTCCGCCTCCACGTCGACCACAATCTCTTCCAGCAACGCCCGCACGATTCGCTTTTTCAAGCGAGCATCGCTGTCCGGGTGATTCCATACGGCCTCGAGTTCACCGGCCAGATTGGCAAACTCTTCCGGCGTAGCCGGCGTGATCTTCCGTCGCTGCTTCTGTTGCAGAACCCTCATTCATAATGCGCGTCATTATCATTTTGTTGATTTGTAAGGAACAACTCCGGTTGACTGTCCGTGCGACCCCCGGGCAAGACGAGCTTGCCAGTGCGGCGGAGGTGATCCAGGATACTGCAAACCGGCTCCGCCTTCAGATCCGAGCGACGAATCTGCCAGGGAGCTCGCGGAGCTACTTGCTCATGCTTCAGCAGGCCAGCTTCTGCTAATCGCTCCAGAGAGCGATGACTCACGCCACAGAGCCGCGCCGCTTCATTCAAGCTGATTCTCTCCGGATCCGGCAACGCGCGTTTCTGCCCCGCGATGGAGTGATTTTTACGCGCCGTGGCCACACGATTCTGATTCCAGCGATTCCCCTTGCCCGTCGAGTAACCTAATCGATTGAGCACGGAGGCGATTTGGTCATCGCCGTGACGCACTGCCATGCGGCGAATGATTTCTAAGGCTTCGAGCGACGTTGCCGTCTCGGTGGCGGAACGCGGGCGGTCCATCTCCAGTTGCGTATGCACGCCGCCTTTCCAGTGAAGGGTAAATTGCAGAGTCTTTTTGCTTTGATCTGCGCGTACGATGATCTCCTCGAGGACCGTACGAAAGATCATCTTCTTGAGTGCTGGTAAGCAGCAGCCGCTATGCCATACTCCGGCGAAATTCTCGCCCATCGACCGGATGTGGGCTTCCTCCTCGGCAGAGAGGGAATGGTGTTTCTCTGCCAGGCCATTCAGTTGTTGCCGGACTCCTTCGATCTCTTGTAGCTTTTCGTTCCACCGATGCTCGAGCTCAGCGGCCACTAACCGGTTTCTGGCATCTACGACATCATATTGTTCGAAAGCTCGTTTGGCCTCATACTCCAGCTGTTCGAGTTTGCTGGTGAGAGCCGCCCGCTGTGCTGCTTGCCCGGCACTCAGGTCTTCGATCGCCTTCAGGCTCGCTTGTACTCCCAAAGAAGAGATGGCTTGCAAGACCTCTTCACTAAAGCGGCGGTCGACCATCGAGCCACCGAAGCCGATACAGTACTGCCCGCCGTCATCGTAATCGCCTTTGCACAGATAACGCGCGTGCGTTCCGGTGCCACCCCAGTAGCGGACATGCAGCTTACGGCCGCAATGGCCACAGCGCAATAGCCCTACCAGGAGCCCCTGCCCAGCACGGATCGCCGACATGGATTCATCAGCCTCCCAGTTCACGGAGTTACGGCGCGTCATACGTTGATTTTCTTCGTAAGTGGCCCAGTCAATATATCCCACATGATGACCAGCGATAAAAACCCGACACTGCTCGGGTGGCCGATTCGCTGTCTGACGCTTCTTGAGCCGGCCGTCGACCAGCAACGTCTCTGTCGGACGCCTTCCCCAAACATAAGCTCCAGCGTAGAACGGATTCCGTAAGATGTCAGCCACCAGGCTGTGTGAGGGCACCTTCCAAATCAGACGCGTTCCCTGGATGGGATTCGCAGGTAGTTCTACATCATGATCCCGAAACCATTGAAAGGTCTGACGCACGCTCCAGAGTTCGCGAAACTTGCGAAACACTAAGCGTATGGCTTCACAAACTCGTCGGTCAGGATGCAATACCACTTGGCCTGTTCCGTCGCGCGCATACCCCACAGGAAGCCTTTTAAATAACTCGCCACGGCGCGCTTTCGATTCCTGTCCTGCCTGCAGTCGCTGCCGCAGAACCTTCAACTCTACAACGCTCAAGGTTCCTTTAATCCCCAGAACCAGTTGGTCATCCAGGTAATTCAAATCGTAGACCTGTTGCTCGTCTCCGATGAGGGTTCCAAAGATCTGGCAAACCTCCAACAACCGGCACCAATCTTTGTCTGTGCGGGACAGGCGCGATACCTCACGGCTGGCCACAATGCCCACTTCGCCCAACGCGACGGAACTGAGTACGCGCTCGAATCCTTCTCGCGAAGCGGATGCCATGGCTGCGCTGCAGCCGAGATCGCTCTGGATGATCTCAATCTCCTGCCAGCCCAGGCTACGG
>JAFAUR010000427.1 GCA_019243205.1 Acidobacteriaceae bacterium
GCCAGCATGCCCATGATCTCTTCCTTGCCGACTTTCAACGACCGGCCAAACGCGTGATGCGGAGCGCTGTTTGCCCAAGCCGCCTGCAACAGATTCTTGTCGCCCAGCAGCAGACCCGCCGCCTGCGGACCCCGGATGCACTTTCCGCCGCTATACGCGACCGCTGTTGCGCCGCGCTGCAGATGCACATTGGGGATAGTCAGAATCTCCGCAGCCGCGTCTACAACTACCGGCACATTGTGCCGCTTCGCCGCTTCGGAAATCACCTTTGTGCCGAGCGGCCCCGTGTCGCCCGGACCGGCCAGGATGTAGATCATCGCCGTACCTTCCGTGAACGCCGACTCAAGCTCGGAAGGTGTATTCACTTCGACGATTTTCACGCCCACCATGCGAATTGCGTGATCGTACACGTTGCGCGAGTACTCGGGGATGATCACTTGATCCTTCAGCCCGGTGAGGTCGGGCAGGCGTTGCATGCGCTCCGGATTTGTACCGGCGATAGAGGCGGTGGTGCAATGGGTTAGCGCCGCGCAGCAACCCCCGGTCACAATGCCCCATTCCGCGCCGGTGAGTTCGGCCAACCGCTTCCCGACTCCGTCCATCAGTTCATCCATTTGAACGTAGCTGCGCGAAGCTTCGTCCATGGCTTGCTTCACCTCGGGAAGCGTCTCCGAACCCGTGATGATCGTGAATGTGCCGCGGGCGTTAATAACAGGACGGACGCCAATCGATTCGTAAATCCTGCCCGCGGACGCATTGGCCGGCGTCGTCGCAGCAGAGCCTGTTGCTGAAGTTTTCCCGGTAAGCGGCAGCGCTCCTGCGGCAGCAGCCACACCGCCGCTCCGTAAGAGATCCCGCCGGTTCAGAAACGTTTTGAAAAACGATCGTGACAAGGTCGCTCCATATTAGAAATGCAACTTCAAAGCGAATTGTATGACTCGGTTATCATGCTTTGTGGACGCGATGCTTCCGAACGAGGTTGTCCCTAACGTGGTACCCGAATTGTTCACACCCGGATTATTGAAAGCCGGCGTGTTGAGCAAATTGAAGAATTCCGAGCGAAATTGAAGCGTTGCCCGCTCTCGAATCGAGAAGTTTTTAAAAAGCGAAAAGTCCACGTTGTACAGTCCCGGGCCATAAAGCAGATTTCTTCCGGCGTTCCCATAAGCCAAAGTCACGGGAGCAAACGCCGCCGCATTGATACAGTTTGTCAAATGACCGTCGCCGCAGTTGCTGCTGGGCGGCGCCACCAGATTGGGCCTCTGGATGCCGCTTCGGCCCGTGTTCGCTGGATCTCCCGATTGGATCACGTTAAACGGAAAACCGGTTTGAAGGGTAACGATGCCGTTTGTCTGCCAACCTCCGAGTGTCTGGCGCACAAAACCGTTGGAAGCGTTGAGCAAGAACGGCAACGCGTAATTGAAGCTGGCAACGAACCGATGCCGGACATCCCAATTGGAATTGCCGTAGTCCGCACGCCAGTTATAAGGGTTCATCGGCTGGCCACCGCCATTCGAATCGGTGCCGACATCCAGAGCATGTGACCAGGTATAAGAAGCCAGCATCGAAAGACCATGAGCCAGCCGCTGGCGCAAGCTAATACTCAAGCCGTTGTAGTTGGCTTCTTCGTCATTCTGGATGATGCGGTTGTCCCCGAACAGCTTGTTCGGACGCCTGGAAGCCACAGGTGCCGAAGACCCCGGTAGTGGCGTGTTGTTGTAGTAGCTTCGGTCGAGATGCGTACTGTGCGAGCCAAGATACTGAATGTCCAGCGCTGCATTCGACCAGAGACCGCGTTCGACACCGGCGCTCCATTGGTTCATGTACGCACTCGGCAGGTTCGGATTCGGAGAAACGATGTTAAAGATTGAAGCGACGCCGCAGGCTGCACTGGAAGTTGGTGCGCTTAACGAAAGCGGCGACGTCGGCGAGGAATTGCAAGTCGTAACAGCGCTAAACGGCGGATTATTACTAAGGAAAGTGAACGTGTTGGTCTGGTTGGGATTGTAATAGATTCCATAGCCCGCGCGGAAAACGGTTTTGTCGGTGACGCGATACGCCAAGCCGATGCGCGGTGCAAAATTCTTGTGATTGGGATTGATCAGTTCAAAGCC
>JAFAUR010000439.1 GCA_019243205.1 Acidobacteriaceae bacterium
GCTTCGGGCTGGCGGCTCTTTCGGACGCGGTCTCACCAACGACTACATGTGCGAAGCGGCTTACATCGCTAAGCAGGTCGGCGTCCCGGTGAAACTCGTATGGTCACGCGAAGACGACATGACCCACGATTACTATCGTCCGGGCGGCTTCCATTTCTTAAAGGGCGCAGTCGACAGTTCAGGCAAATTGATCGCATGGCGCAATCACTTCGTCAGCTTCGGAGACGGCGATCAGTTTTCACCCTCGGCGGCTATTGCGCCTACCGAATTCCCGTCCGGCTTCGTGCCGAATTTCGGCACTTACGCCTCGGTCATGCCGCTGATGCTGAAGACTGGCGCTCTCCGTGCCCCGGGCGCGAATTCGCAAGCTTTCGTCATGCAGTCCTTCATTGACGAGTTGGCTCACGCGGCAGGAAAAGATCCCGTCCAGTTTCGTCTCGATCTGCTCGGCCAGCCCGGTCAGGACCTGGTCGCGGCTGCACGCAAACCCAAGGTTGAAAACGAGCCGAGCCCCACTCGCAATGGCGCGCAGCAACAGGCTTACGATGTTGCCCGCATGCGCGGAGTCTTGACTGCCGTTGCCGAAAGGTCCGGCTGGGGCAAGCGGAAATTGCCCGCTGGAACGGCTATGGGCGTCGCTTTCCACTATAGTTTCCAAGGCTATTTCGCTCACGTCGCCGAAGTGACTGTGGTCGCCGGCAACAAGCTCAAAGTGAACAAGGTCTGGGTATGCGGAGACGTGGGCAGTCAGATCATCAACCCCAGCGGTGCGCTTCAGCAGGTCCAGGGCGGTGTCATGGACGGTATCAGCGAAATGATGTACCAGGAAATCACGCTCGAAGCCGGTCGCGTCGTTCAAAAGAACTACGACGTCCACCAGATGATTCGCATCCGTAACGCTCCGCAGATCGACGTGCATTTCGTGAAAAGCGATCATCCTCCCACCGGATTGGGCGAGCCCGCATTACCTCCGGCGATTCCCGCCGTCGCCAATGCAATCTTCGCCGCAACCGGTACTCGGATCCGCTCGTTGCCGCTCGTGAAAAGCGGCTGGAGCTTCGCTTAACCCGGTCGCACATTCGTTAACTCAAACCTGAGCGGTGAGGAATCGCAGCAGTTCCGCATTCACTCGCTCAGGCTTTTCTTCATGCGGCAGATGTCCGCACTGCGGAATGGAGACGTACTGGGGATTCTGTGCCATTTCACGCCAGATCTCGCGGAAATCCCACATCTTTCCGCCTATCGCGAAATGCTCGCCCCAAAGCACCAGCGTCGGACACGAAATCAGTTTCTCCTTGTCCTCCTCGTCTTGACGAACATCTTCGCGTCCAGCCCGATAATCGCTGAAGGCGCCGCGTAGCGCGCCCGGTTTGCTGTACGCCCTGACATACTCCGCGATCTCTTCGCGCGAGAAAAGCTCTGGATTATAGGTCCAGCTCGAAAAAAATAAAACGCAGCCAGATCTCTTCGCGACCGGTAATCAGAGCCTCTGGCAAATCAGGCACGTTGTTGAAGATGAAAAACCAGTGACCCCGTGCGACCTCGGCATTCATGCGCTCGAAAATTACCCGCGTAGGGATGTTGTCCATCACAACCAGACGCTCGGTCGCTTCCGGATAATCTTTCGCAAACCGCGTCGCCACGCGTGCGCCGCGGTCATGTCCGACGAGAGGCGCACGCCGATAGCCCAACTCCCTCATCAGTTCGTAGATGTCCCGCGCCATGGTGTGTTTGTCGTATCCGCTCGCTGGCTTCTCGGTTTCGCCGTACCCGCGGAGATCAGGCGCAATCACCGGAAGTTGCGCGCCAGTTCCGGAATCTGATGCCGCCCCGGGTACCATGTCTCGGGGAAGCCATGGAGGAGAAATACTGGAGGCCCGTCCCCCGCTTCGACGAAGTGCATCTTGATTCCGTTGACAGACTTGGTGTGATGAACCAGCACACTCCGTAGACCCGCTCCCTTCTGTTTTCCGTAACCAACACTTTCATTCCATTCGTTTCCTCAGGGATATGCTAGTCGGGCATGCGCTCTATGAAGAGATTAGTTTCTGTTTTCCTGCTCATGCCGGGCCTGCTCGCGGTCGGGCAGACTCCGCAGACCGTTCCAACGCTGAAGAGTGTCTTGCTGGAGCAGCTGCGAACGACCCACAACAAGAAAGGCACGTGGTTTGTTCCTCTGAGCGTCGCATTGGCCGGGCTCAGCGCGGAACAAGCCAAGTGGAAAGACCGCAGTGGGAACCATTCGATTATGGAATTGACCGAACACCTTCTTTTTTGGGACGACCGCAATCTGACGAAATTCAAAGGCGGCCAATCTCCGCGCTTTGACGGCAACAACGATGAGACGTTCGAGACTTCGGTCACTTGGGACGCGACCGTACAGAAACTCGACTCAGTTTTGACGGATTGGGAGAAATCGATCGAAGCAGCCGATGACCAGAAATTGAACAAGTGGTATCCCACGATCGCGAATATCGGCGCTCACAACGCATATCATCTCGGGCAGATTGTCTATATTCGCAAGCTGCAAGGTTCGTGGAATCCTGAGAACGGTGTGCACTGATATCGCCCAGCGCCCTACGAAATGGAAAAACAGAAGCAAGGTACACGTGAAGAGCAGATCCGGCAGGCGGAACTGATTCTGAAGCTCTACGAGCTACGGCGTGAGACGGTGATGCGCGAAGCG
>JAFAUR010000901.1 GCA_019243205.1 Acidobacteriaceae bacterium
CAAGCTGTGAGCACGGTCGACAAACCGCCGCATGTCGTCCGGCGTCCCGTACAGGGCTGCCGGAGCATATAGAAACACCCCGTCATAGCCCCAGCCGAAGCGGCCCGGGAAATCAGCGACCGGCATCACTTCGAGCAGAGTCACACCGGTGTCGCGAAGATACTCCAGTTTCTTGGCCGCCCCCGCCCAAGTGCCTTCCTCGCTGAAGGTTCCGAGGTGCATCTCGTAAATCACTTGCCCGCGCATCTGAATGCCACGCCAGTTGCCGTCGGTCCACGGGAATGCGGTGGCGTTTACGAGTTCCGAGTAACCGTGAACGCCCGACGGCTGGAAGCGCGAAGCCGGGTCAGGAAAGGACTCTGCGCCGTCGATTTGCAATTTGTACCGCGTTCCGGCCGCCACGTCTGTCGCAAATCCGGCGAAGTAGCCTCCATCTTCCGCTTCCAAAGCGAACCGCAGCCGCCCATCTTCGAACGTCACGCGAATGGATTGATGTTCAGGCGCCCACACGCGAAAGGCGGTGCCGGAGCCGTCCGGCGAAACTTCAGCCCCGATCGGGGAAATTCGGCGTGAGGTTGGGTGAGACGTACTTGTAACCATCAGAAGGAAGCCGGCTCGTATCGGGAGAGCCCAGCAGATGTAACTATAGATCGAGCGAAGGCCCCATCTATTTCGTAGGTTTACTGGCCGGCGTTCAGAGACCGAGTTTAGCCCGCAATGTCTTTACGCGATCGCGGGCCACGGTCAACTCCGTGTCTTTTCCGTCGTTGATGCGAACCATCATGCGGTCGGAAAACCACGAATAGACTTCAATAATGTAGTCGATATTCACAACCGTAGAGCGATGAATGCGCACAAAGCGCGCCGGATCCAGTTTCGATTCGAGGTCCGTTATGGTGTAATCGACCACAAAATTTTTCTTTGGCGTCGAGGCGTAGGTCAGCTTCTCGTTCGCGAAGAAATGGGTAACTTTGCGGAGATCGACGAATTCTATTCGATCTCCAATTCGCGAAGGCAATCGCGCCGGATACGATTTATTTTCGGGAAGGACTTCAGCCAGGCGATTGAGCAACGCTTCCAGCGGCGGTCTCGGCTCAGTCCCGCCGCGTATCCGCTCGAGTTTCGTGAGCGCCCTTTCGAGTTGCGGCACGTCGATCGGCTTCACGAGGTAATCGATCGAATTCATTTCGAATGCCTGCAACGCGTATTGCGAATAGGCGGTAGTGAAAACGACCAGGGGCTGGGGATCCAGTTTCCGGAGCATTTCGAAACCTGAGTACTCCGGCATCTCGATATCCGTGAAGACCACGTCTACCGGCATTTCACGTAGCCGTTCGAGCGCCTCCGCTGGATCGGTGCTTGATCCCACCACCTTCACTCGCCCTGTATCTCCCAGCAATCTGCTCAGCCGGTTGAGCGCCAGCGGCTCGTCGTCAACGAGAAACGCCTCGAGCGGTTTCATGACACGGCTGGTGCTTGCCGCCGCGCGTCCGCGGCACGTGCTTCTGTCGCGTAAGGAAGCCCGATCCGAACACAACTGCCCTGATGGTTGCTTTCTATTTCCAGGACCGCTTCGTCTTTAAAAAGTGCGATCAGGCGTTCCTGGAGATTATTCAGGCCGTGCCCGGCTGGAAGTTCCGCGTTTCGAAAACCGGGCCCATCATCGCGCACCTCCAGTTCCACAACGTTCACGTTGCGCCGAACATAAATAAAAACCGTCGCTCCGCCGGCACGCGGGCTCACCGCGTATTTCACGCTGTTTTCGACGAGCGTCTGCAGTGAAAGAGGCGGGACGGCTACGCGTTCCAGCCCAGGAGGCAAATCCAGCTCGTATCGCAGCCGGTCTCCGAAGCGGGCTTTTTCAATCTCCAGATAGTCTTCGACAATCTTGATCTCTCGTTCGAGCGGAACCAGCCCGGTGTGTGCCGAGTCGAGAGAGAATCGCAAAAGCGCGGCCATCTGCATCAGTAAACGCTCCGCGCGCTGCGGATCCTCATGTATGAGTGACGATACGGAATTGATCGTGTTGAAAAGGAAATGCGGATGGATGCGCGATTGAAGCGAAGAGAGTCTCGCTTCGGTAGCCAGCTTCAAGGCGCGTTCCCGGTCCACTTCCTTCGTCTTGAGCTCGACCGCCGTCGCCTGCAAACGGGACTTCTGCTTCTCGTACATCGACACGAAGGCTATCGTTACCACGGCTATGAGCAGTCCGATACGGAACGAATAAACGAAAGATGGCCAGAAGGCGTAGCGATGGCCGTATACGATAAGTGCCACCAGACCTGCCATCAGGGTCCCGGCGGCGGTCGCCAGACTGACCGCCACAGCCCGGCCGGCCCACCGCCATACGATCGGCCACGCACAGGTTCTCGCCCAGACCGTTCCAACTGACGAAGTCAGTAGCGAACCGATAAAAAACGCGTATACCAGCGAAAGCAGATAATCTTCGCGAATGTCCGCCACACGGACGCGCGGATTGAAGCACCACTCCATCAGCGGAACCACTGC
>JAFAUR010000935.1 GCA_019243205.1 Acidobacteriaceae bacterium
CACAATCGTCATTGGCGAAGGCGGCAGTGGCGGTGCTCTTGCGCTAGGCGTCGGCAATCGTGTGTACATGCTCGAGAACGCCTATTACAGCGTTATCGCCCCGGAGAGTTGCGCTGCCATCATCTGGCGTGATTCGGGTAAGGCTCCCCTTGCTGCGGCTGCGCTGCGTCTCACCGCTTCCGACCTGGTCAAAATGAAATTGATCGATGGAATCATCCCGGAGCCTGAGGGCGGTGCGCACCTCGATCCTGAACGCGCCAAAGAAGCCGTCCGCGAGACACTGAAAAAAGCTCTTAGCGAACTTGCTCCCCTCTCGCCCGAACAACTCATCGACCAGCGATACCGCAAATTCCGTGAGATGGGCAACTTCTTCAGCGAGGCATCGCTCTGAAAGCCGTCTGGCTGCTGGTCCTGCTGTTCATTGTGGGTTTCGTTGCCCTGCTCGCTTATTCCACTCTCCATGGCCCGCGTTATCGCGCGGAAATCTGCATGAGCTTTAACGGCCGCACGAATTGCCGGACCGTTACCGCGAAGAGTGAAGCCGCCGCCCTGCGCGCCGGAGCCGAAAACGCTTGTGCCGATCTCACTTCCGGTGTTACGAACACCATGGAATGCGTAGCATCTCAACCGCAGAGCATCCGCTGGCTTCAGCGTCCCGATACCGGCAACCGTGCCCGCTAAGAAAGTCCTGCTGTCCTGGAGCAGCGGCAAAGATAGCTGCTGGGCGCTCCATGTGCTTCGGCGGAACGCCGGTCTCGATGTCGTCGGCCTGATCACGACCTTCAACTCCGCCTTCGATCGTGTCGCCATGCATGCCGTTCGCCGCCCACTCCTCGAAGCGCAGGCGGCCAGCATCGGACTGCCGCTCTGGCCCGTCGAATTGCCTTGGCCTTGCTCGAACGATATCTACGAGGCCCGCATGGGAGCCCTTTGCGCACGTGCGGTCGATGTCGGCGTTCAATCGATTGCGTTCGGCGATCTCTTCCTGCGTGACATTCGCGCGTACCGCGAGCGGCAGTTGCAAGGTTCGGGAATCGAGCCGTTGTTCCCGCTCTGGGAGTTGTCAACCGAGAAGCTCGCGTTAGACATGATCGCTGGCGGTGTACGCGCGATCGTCACCTGCGTCGACCCGCGTAAGCTTGACCGCGCGTTCGCCGGGCGGAGCTTCGACAGCGCCTTCCTTCGCGACCTGCCCAATTCCGCCGACCCCTGCGGGGAAAATGGCGAATTCCACACCTTTGCGTTCGACGGACCCGGCTTCCGTTATCCGGTATTGACACAACCCGGCGAGATCGTCGATCGTGACGGCTTCGTTTTTGCCGATCTTCTCTGTAACGGCGTGACAGACTGAGAAGTGTCCGTCTTCATCGTCCGGCTCGGTACACCTCGGAAGCCGCACGAACGTCTCCGGATCGGTACGGTCCGGCGGCCGCCACGCGGTGTTCCCAAATCCGACTTCGCCCGGCTTGATTATTACGACCTCTGGTTTCCAAACCTTTCACCCAGCCCGGATCTCGTCGCCGAAGCGCTCGACGCACAGGACAGCCGCGAGTGGGCCGGCTTCCGCCGAAAATTCAAGCATGAGATGAGTCAGCCCGACCGTAGCCGCGAACTCGATCTCCTTGCGGTCCTATCGCATCAAACAAATTTTTCAATCGGCTGTTACTGCGAAGACGAAAATTTCTGCCATCGGTCTGTTTTGCGCGAACTTCTCGAAGAGCGCGGAGCGGACGTGAAGTAAGTACTTACGTGCGTCCTTGGCGACGAGAGAACAGCACCAAGGCCGCCCCGGCGATCGCCAGCAGCATGACCGAGCTCGGTTCCGGCACCGTTGTAAGGAATGCCCGGACTTCGCCGTTTGGGAATGCAGTCGTATGAATGTTCAGGTACGCCATTCCATCCTCAAGGCCGGTCGCCAGAGCGGCCTCGGCGCTCGACACAGTTCCTCCGTTCGCGGTTACAAATGCAGGATTGAAACTTGAAGCGAGCGTCAGGTCCAAAGTGTTAACGTAAGTCCCGGATTCGACGCCGAGCGGAAAGTTGGCGAAAGTTGGAACGGTAGTCGCAACGCCAGTGTTCCCGTCCGGCAGAATGCAACAGTGAATGTGGGAAGCAGTTGTGCCGGCTTCCAGGCCGGAAAAGGCAACATCTACGCCTAGCAAATGGGTCACGGGATCATAAGTGACTGTTGCTGTGCCGGTTCCCGGCGATCCGGTTGCCGGGTTTTCATTAGCGCCCGAGATTAAACCGAAAAACGTAATCGGAGCGGCATTAGTTATGCCTGCCGTTGTCAAAACGAAGGCTAGGATACAAAGAAGATTCTTCATGTCCAACTCACTCCCCCAGATCTTACATCGAATCATTAGGGCTGTATTAACGAGTTCTTAGGTAGAAATACTAAAACGTCCAAAGAGGACGTGTCTTATCGATTTGCGTACTCTGATCTCTCTTCTGAGACAATCGGAAAGCCCTAGTTTCCGAGGAGCTTTCATGAACCGTCGCGACTTCTTGCAGGCAGCGGGCCTTATCGCTTGCATCTCCTCTTCTTCGCGAACCGCGCGAGGGCAGCATTCCGTAACGCCCGGTTGGCGCACGTTCGAACTAACCACCAGAATCGAGATCGTGAAACCGTCGGGCACCACTCATATTTGGGTCCCGGAGCCACTCATCTCGCAGGCTCCATTCCAGAGAACCGGCCCGACGACGTGGCAAGGCAGTGGCGGCATTGTCAAAAAATCTCAAAACACACGCGACGCGCTCGACATGCTCGTCGCCCGTTTCCCGCCCGGCGTACAACCGGTCCTGACCGTTACCAGTCGTGCATCCACGCGCACTTGGAGCGCCGATCTTTCTGTTCCAGAACATTCACAACGTCTCACTCCCGCGGAACGGGATTACTTCTTGCGTGCGACCACCCAGCTTCCTACGGACGGAATCGTCCGGCAAAAGGCAACCGCTATAACAAAAAACGCGGGCACAGACCTGCAAAAGGCACGCGCGATTTACGAATGGATCGTGGAGAATACCTATCGCAATCCGAAAACTCGCGGCTGCGGCACCGGTGACATTCGTTTTATGCTCGAATCCGGTGATCTGGGCGGCAAATGCGCGGACCTCAATGCGCTATATGTAGGGCTCGCCCGAGCCGCCGGTCTGCCCGCGCGCGATGTGTACGGAATCCGTGCCGCACCTTCACAACTGGGATTCAAGAGTCTTGGTGTCTCTTCTGAAAATGTGACCAAAGCTCAACACTGTCGCGCCGAAGTGTACCTCGACGACTATGGCTGGGTGCCGGTAGATCCTGCCGATGTCCGCAAAGTGATGCTGGAAGAACCGCCCCATCCGCGGCCGCTGGATGACGAGACCGTCACTCGCGCTCGCAAGCGGTTGTTTGGCTCATGGGAGATGAACTGGATCGCCTTCAACTTCGGACATGATGTGTCGTTGCCTGGATCAGCGGGGCCCCCGCTTCACTTCCTCATGTATCCGCAAGCCGAAACCGCCGACGGCCGGCTTGATTGCCTCAATCCTGAGACTTTCCGGTATGAAATCCAATGCCGTGAGATCTCGACGGTTTAGAGGTCGCGACTTACAGGCGTAATTTGCCTGCGCCCTCTCCGGGTAACTATGAATATGGCCGAACAGGACATAATTACGAACCAAAAGCAGATCCTAGAAAATCAGAAGATCATCCTGAATAACCAGGAAGAGATCAAGGCCAATCAGGCTAAGCTGGACAAAATCGTGAGGAACCAGGAGCTGATCATGAAGAATCAGGCGGAGATTCTAGCTCTACTTCGAAAATAGATCCACGACTGCTCTCCGCCTCGATGCCGCTTAGAATCCGGCTGCGCCGGCCTCCGCCACGGCTTGGTCCTGTTTGCCCAATCCGCCGCTTACTCCAATCGCACCCACCACATCATTTCCACGCTTCAACGGGATCCCACCCGCGAAAATCATCACTCTGCCCGCGTTCGATGCGTGAATGCCAAAGAACTGGTCGCCCGATTGGCTCAATTCCGCCAGCTCTTTTGTTGAAATATCAAACGCTCGCGCGGTCCAGGCCTTGTTGATGGCAATATCAACGCTACCGACCCAGGCCTTATCCATGCGCACGTGCGCCACCAGGTTGCCGCCCGCATCCACCACGGCTATATTCATCGGCTGGCCGATTTCCAGCGCTTTTTCTTCTGCCGCGGCAATGATACGCCGAGCATCCGCGAGAGTAATCACTCGAGTTCCTCCTGACTTAAATGATGTCTACTTCAGTGTGTACAGATATCCAGCGATGTCGATTGCATCCTGACGCTTCACTCCCAGGTTCGGCATCACTGTATGCTCATCCACCCCGGGGGGATTTTCAATCCACCGGATCATATTATCCGGTGTGTTCTGCAGGACACCGGCGATATAGATTCGATTCCCGATGCCGGATAGCGGTGGTCCCGCGAGGCCGGATGCGCCCGAAACGCCGGGAATGATGTGGCAAGACCCGCAGCCATAGCGCGCAATGGCCGCTGCTCCCCGCGCAGCGCTGCCGCCTGTCGTAGCTCTGGCGATCTCTTCCGCCTGTTGGCGGTGATCGCAACTGGTACCTGAGAGCGCCGCCAGCAGCACCGCGCTGATGTAAATACTATTTCGCATCAGGCGCCCTCTCAAGTAAGGTGTCACTCTCTTTCATCCACGCCGCGAACAGAGCCAATCCAGCCGCCAGGTAAACGAGGCTCGCGGGAACCCACATGATCAACCCGCCCACTTGTTGATCCTGCAGCGGCGTCAGCCCCCAAGCCTGAGTCGTCTTGCTGTATATCGGATACCAAAGCCGGGGAGTAAATGTAAGCAGCGCGCCCAAAATTCCTGTGTGGATCGCGGTCGTAAAAACATAAAGAACACCGCTGCCGTAGGCGCGCCGTCCATGCGCATAGAACAGCGACCACCAGAACAGCATTGCCGACAAGAAGAAGCTCAGATGCTGCAGCGTATGAATCAGATCGCTATTGATCGTCGCCTGAAACAGGGCAGGCGCATGCCAAACCCAGATCGCAATCGCATGTACCCACCACGCAACTAACGGCGTTGTCAGCCATAACCACGGCCGCCGAATCGGTCCTGATTTGGACCATCTCCCCACCACCCGCCGCCACTCGAACGGGAAAGCCCAGAGAAAAGTCACGAGCGGCCGGGAGATCACCAGCAAGGGTGCGGAGATCAGCATCAGGATCTCGTGCTGCACCATGTGTGCCGAAAAAAGGACTTCGCCCATCGGGTGCAATGGCGAAACCAGCGCGACCGCAAGACTCAGCCAGCCCGACCAGAAGCAGAGCTGCTGCAAACGCCCGAGCCCGAACTGCCGGCGCGAGCCGACCAGATACATAACCGCGCTCACGACCAGCGGAATCACAACGCCCGGATCGAACTCCCATGCTGTCGCGAGATCATCCGGGTGCAGCGGTTCGCCCGTATGTGCCGTCAGCAGAGCCGGCAACAAACCCGTTATTGCAAACAGGCGCGTTACTCTCACTGACATGCCCCGAGCACAAACTCCGGAATGGCCTGTGCGACCAGAATCATCGCGCAGCCCGCGCTCAGCACAACGCCGCAGATAGCCATGAAGTTACTCCGCGGGAAAGCGCCGCCCTCACTGCTCGGACCGTTTGCTCCAAGCGCCCTCCATCGGGTCCAGCCGATCCAGCCGCAAGCGGCGCAAAGCACTAATGCGGTCAGAAAAACGCCGAACAACGCCATCTTGCTCTGAAAGGTACAGGCCCAGGGAACTAGCGCAAACCGAGCCTCAAAACTGCTCAGCCATACAATCGGCCCGCCCAGTACGCTGATCCACAACAACACGTCCTGTTTGTTCACTGTTGCGATCCTGCAAAAATCGGCGCCCAATAGATCGTGATGTAGATCGGTATCCAGATCGCCACCAAAAAATACCAGACGATCGAGTCCACATGCACGCCAAGCCGCTGCTTCGGTCCGTTGTATCCCGCCAGAATCAACATCAGCAGCACTACCGTGAACACCAGGTCCCCGATGTAATCAAACGTGTGCAAACCAAGGAACGCCCAGACGTATGATCCCTGAATGTCCGTCTTCCAGTTGAAGTTCAGCGAGTGCCATTCGACAATCCGCATCACCAGCGCGATGCCCGCCAGCACTAGGTTCAGCAGCAAGCCGCCGATCATCCCGGCGCGGCTGTTTTTCTTCGCCGCTTCGCTCGCCCAGTAAGAACCGAGGCAGCTCAAAATCAGCGGAATCAAAGCAAAACTCGGAAGCAGTAAGTGCGGATACTGATCTCCCGGTGGCGGCCATACGTCCATCCTCAACCGCGTGTAGAAGTACGCAGCAATTAGGATGCAAAACATGGTGCCTTCAATGAAGACAATCATGAACTGTCCCCACCACAGGGGTGATTGGTTCGAAATGTCGTACGGGGGTAAATCCGAAACGTCGATGGTCCGAACCTCTGTCATGGCTCCAACTCCACCGAACCGCGCGGCCAGAACCATCCGATAAGGGCCAGCGCCGAAATGATCGTACCCAACGTCACGTACGACGGATAGAATACTGAGCCCGCGAATCCAGTCGTCACCGCAATAGCTGTGATCAAGGGCCAAATAGACGGGCCCGGCAGCACGTAACGATGATGCGGCTCGGCATCCATCAACGTTGTTGCCAGTACTTCGCGCCTGTCGTTGCGAAGGCCGGTCACAAAGGCACGCTCCGAACGTGGAACCCAAAGCGGGAATCGGCTTGTCGCAACCGGGAGATACTCGAAGTTGTAATTCTTCGGCGGCGATGCCGTCGCCCACTCCAGGCTGTCCGCATCCCACGGATTGTTTCCGGCAATCCGTCCGTTTCTGCGGCTCCAGAGTACGTTCGCGATAAACAAAATGCCGCCGATCGCGATGATATAGGCCCCGATCGTCTCAATGACATTAAGTTGCTGCCAGCCCATCTCCGTTGGGTACGTGTAGACGCGCCGGGGCATGCCTTTCAGCCCAACGATATGCATAGGGAAAAACGTCAGGTTAAAGCCGACGAACAGCACCCAGAAGTTCAGTTTCCCTAGTGCCTCGTTCATCATTCGCCCGGTCATCTTCGGGTACCAATGATAAAAGGCTCCGAACAGCGGAAACAGCGCGCCCCCAATCAGCACATAGTGGAAATGCGCGACGACGAAATACGTATCGTGTACCTGCCAGTCAAGCGGAACGGACGCCAGCACCACGCCCGTCAGTCCGCCCAAAACAAAAATCGCAATGAATCCGTAGACGAAATGCAGCGGCGTAGTAAGCCGCGGCCGCCCGCTCCACAACGTAGCTAGCCAGCAAAAAATCTGCACGCCGCTCGTAATCGCGATCATCATGCTCGATGCCGTAAAATACGCTTCGCCGATCTGCGGCAATCCGGTAGCAAACATGTGGTGCACCCACAGGCCGAATGCGATGAACCCGTTCCCCACTTGCGCCAGCACCAGGGCCGTGTACCCGAATAGCTTGCGTCGTGCGTGCGCCACCACAATCGCGGAAACAAATCCCAGCGCGGGAATGAAGATGATGTACACTTCCGGATGACCAAAGAACCAGAAAATGTGTTGATACAGAATAGGATCGCCGCCTTCGGCCGGATTGACAAAATGCGTCGCCACGGTGCGATCGGACAGCAGATACGAACTGGCAACCACGATCGCCGGCATGGCGAAAATCACCATGAACGATTGGATCAGCATCGACCAGACATACAAAGGCATGCGATTGAGTGACATCTTCGGAGCCCGCATCTTGAAGATCGTCGCGATGATTTCCGTCGCCACGCATAGCGCCGACACCTCCGTGAAGGTGATCATCTGTGCCCAGTAATCCGTGCGTTTGCCGGGCGTGAACTGCGGACCGGAAAGCGGCGGATAGGCAAACCAT
>JAFAUR010000988.1 GCA_019243205.1 Acidobacteriaceae bacterium
GGATTTGCGATGGGGTCGGCCTGGCTCTCAGGCATCAATCTCTACGCCACCGTTCTCACGTTAGGTTTGCTCGAACGCTTCAACCTGGCCCACTTGCCGGGAGACCTCTCGTACCTCGGCCACAACTGGGTTCTCGTCGCCGCGGGAGTTCTCTACGTCATTCAATTCATCGCTGACAAAATTCCCGCGGTGGACTCGGCATGGGACATGGTGCATACCTTCATCCGGGTTCCGGCGGGAGCGGTTCTCGCCGCAGCCGCTTTCGGCCATTTCGATCCCAAGATTCGACTGCTTGCAACGCTGATCGGCGGGGGCATCGCGCTCAGTTCTCATGGTGCGAAGACCGCGACGCGCTTGGCGGCGAACGCCTCACCTGAGCCCTTTTCAAACATTCTGCTGAGCGTCTTCGGAGACATCATCACCATCGCCGGAACGCTTTTGATGGCCGTTCATCCGGCGGTTCTGATCGGTATAGTCCTCGTCGCAGTGGTCGTCTCGATCATTCTGATTCGCTGGACTACGCGGGCATTTCGGAAACTGTTCCGGCGCGGTGCGCCGACGGCGGCCTAAGTTCCGGAAGAAATAGCGCCGGCGGCCCAGGCCATACCGTCGCAGGTCGGCCCTGCATCAATCAGCCGGTCAACCTTCCAGGTTTGTGTATCGATAGCCGCGATTTTGTGGCTTGCATCGCAGGATACGTATGCGGTCTTGCCGTCAGGTCGGACCAGCACAGCCTGGGGCGCTTTTGGCACATCTATGTTCTTGACAACTTTCATCGCCGAAAGGTCCACGACTGACACTTTGTTCGCTCCAGGTACGGCGACGATCAGCCAGCGTCCATCTGGAGTCGGCGCAGTTCCGTAACCCGAGGCCGGAAGCGGTACCCAGGTTTTTACTTTATTGGTGGCGGTATCAACCACTGCCAATCTTGGCTGCGTCTGATCGGCCGTGAATGCCAGCTTGTCGTCAACCGAAACGGAAATGCGCTGCGTGTGAGGAGAAATCGGAATAATCGCGATCTCTTTACGAGCCTTAAGATCAAGCACCGATACCGTTCCAGGACCAACGTTCGCCGTGTACCCTCGCGTACCGTCGTGCGAAATCGCGAGCATGTGCGACTCCTCCTGACCGGTCGGAATCGTGCCTACAATTTTCAGCGTTTTCGGATCGATAACGCTGACGGTCTTGTCCAATTCCGTTGTGACGTAGAGAAGTTGGTCTTTCGCATTGAAAATCGGGCAATGTGGTCGCACGCCATGCCCGAAATCCACATTTCCGACAACGCGCCTTGAATCGAGATCAACCACGACCATGTTTCGGCCATTGGTGCCTGGCTTGCCCACGCCGGAGTTGCCGTAAATCGGCGCGTAGATCGTACGTCCGTCGGGCGCAGACGCGACTTCGTGGGCGGTTATGCCGCCTTCAGGGATCTGCGCAATCTGAACATCCTTCGTAGTGTCGACAATTCCGACACTTTGGTCGCCCTTGTTGGCGACGATCAACTGGCCGTTCGAGTGAGTACTCATGAGGAAGCAAACGGAGCCTGCAAGGAGCAGTGGCTTTACCTGAGCTGAACGTAGCATCACTATGATCTTCTTACAAACGAAAAGAAGCAGCGTGGACTGTCGATCCGCGCTGCTTCTTTGGCTGCGATTTGTCAGGCCTTAAATGGTGCTGGTGCCGCGAGTCACAGGCCGATCGGACTCCGCGAAATCTGCCGAATGCTCACCCGCCGAAGATACGTCCTCGGCGCCTGTCTCCTTGAGGATATCTTTCGCTTTTCGCGTCCACTCGCTGTTATCGGAGTGTACGGAAAGTAGGATGCCTCCGGCCTTAATGCGGCCTTCATAGCGCTTGGCCTCGTACTCTGGAATTCCCATTCCGACCAGTGCGCCTACGATGCCGCCGATGACACCACCGGAGCCGAGTCCGGCGAGTGTGCCCATGATAGGACCAGCGGCAATGAAAGGTCCAAGGCCCGGAATGGCCAGTGCACCGATGCCGGCAAGCAGACCCAACGTTCCGCCGATGACGCCACCCGTGACGGCGCCCGTGGTTGTGCCCTCGGGAGCTTTCGTCGCCTTCTCATGCGCGAAGTCTTTGGTTCCAACGTTGTCTTGCAGCAGAACCGAAATATCTTCGTTCCTGAATCCGGACGCAATCAGTCTGTCGACCGCGTGCTCGGCTTGACCTCGCGTCGGATAAATTCCATAGACTGCTGTGTTCTTCCCTGCCATTGATTTCTCCTCTTTGTCCTCTTAGTCAGTTACTTACTGTCGCCCTTGACGGTAATCTCGTCGGTAACATTTCCGTCTCCGGCATGCTTAGTCGCATATGCCAGAATCGTTTTCTTTTCATCTTCCGTGTGAACGGGCCCTCTTACTGTCACTTTCCCGTTCTGACAGACGATCTTGACGTTGTGCCCGTCAGTCGATAGCGATTTGTCTTTCACCACATCGCGCCTGATATCCGCCATCAGCCGCGTGTCGGACTTCGTATTTTTTGCCCGATCGGCTGTGGGTGACGCGGTGTCTTTGTTGACCTTCGTATTGTCGGGCGCGGGTTGTGTCTGAGCCCCGAGCTGAGCTCCGGAACCGACCAGAATCATTCCGCAAAACGCACCTGTCGATACAAAGGCTTTAATCAACTTTCTCATCCGTAGTTTCCCCTCCACAATGATGTACTCCTGCAAGTGGTGGGCCATAGAGACCCCGCAAGATTTGATAGTTGCTAAATCGGCTGACTGCCGCGACTTAAACTGACACCCAGCACTTATACCAGAGCAGAACTGACTTACAACCCGGAAATTTTTGAAGCCCGGAGCGTTCTTTCCAGGTAAAAGCAACTGCCTCTATTTCTGTTTCGCCGGATTGCGGAGAATACCGGCCTCCTTGGAAAGAACTCGGCTGGAACCGGTCGGAGCAGAACGTTGTTCGATCATGCTTTTCGGAGTCTGGCGAGAGATCCGATTTCTTGCCTCGATCGTTTCGATGACATTGCCTTCCTCATCCAGACGTTCCACCGTTGCCGCTTCCTCGTTCACCGGCACCGTCTCCTGCACTGTTTTCACTTCTTCCAATCGCGTGACGTGAATTTCTTCCGTGAGAACCCATTGACGCTCAACGCGAATCACCTCCGACACAACCGGAACGATCAGAGTTTCCCCAGATTGCCGTACAGGCAGCGGACCGTCGACCGGGCGATTCACAACTAGTCGCTTGACCTCCACCCTTCCGGTCCGGAGTTGTTGTTCGACGATCTCCTCGTGAGTGTGAACGCGCTTAGTAACGCGGACGCCGCCGGTTTCCACCGGAACGGCCTCCGCGACTAAATCCTCGCTGGTGACGGGAACGACTACCTCCTCGTCCCCGGAGTTGATGTTATCGGGCACTGGCTGCGCTAGAGGTTTTTCCGGTAACTTTGTTCCAGCCATACCGGATGGAGTCCTTCATCTTTTCCCAAGCGCTATTTGGATATCGCCGCCCGTAATCACCGCGGAGATCCTGCTCGACATCATCGAAGTTCCTCCCCTGATATCTGGGGTCCGAAGCCATCTGATAGCCGTAGTTGTAAGCCGGTCCGTAGGTGTTGTAGTCGGCACCGCTCGCGCCATACCTTGATTCGAAATCGCGGCGGAAATCGGCGTCCAGATTGGTATCGCTTGAGCTTCCAAGATTCTCGACGCCTACTTCCGTGTGCCGAACGGTGTCGCGAATGGTCTGCTCGCGCTCGGTCCGCTCCTTGCCCACCCGAACCTCTTCCACCACGCGCGCCTGCTTTGTGACGACCGGCTCTTCGGCGTATTCTTTCACCTCAATGACCTGCTCGGCGCCTGCTCTCAGATCCGCTTGGGTCACGGGACGGTCGACCTTCTGCCGGTCGACGCGAACGCGCTCTTCCTGGAGGCGAAGCTTCTCTTCTACAGGTTGCTCAACCGTTCGCGCGTAGATTCGTACTCCGCCGCGCAGAATACTGCGCTTGCCGACCTTCAATTCTTCATTCACGACCGGAATGACTCCGGACTCGTTGACGTTCGAAGCCGCGCTACGGCCGCTCGAAGCATTCCTGCCGGTCGAAGCCTGAGGATTTCCCGCTTCGCGATGCACGTCAATCGGTGAATGGCGATTCAAGATGTCCGCAACCTGATTGAGATTCTGATCGGTCGCATCGACACTGACCACCACGTTTCCGGCGCGCGCCGAATTCTCATAATAGGCGCGGTCTTCGTCGTCCTCATTCCCAAAGACTCTCTTGAACCACCCAGTGATTCCGCCTTCGTGCTCCGCTGAAGTTCCGGCACTTGATCTGCTGGTTGCATCAGCGGTACCAGTTGAACTTATATAGATTTCGTCTTGGCTGAAACCATTCCTCTTAAGCTCATCCACCGCTGACTGAGCAGCAGAGACGCTCGGGTAAACAGCTACTATCGTTGAGTTTGTTGTTGTCGCCATGTTGTCCTCTGCAGATCGTCAATTGATCCACACTTTCTAGACCACGCCCGACGGCAACTGCTACGTACAAATTCCCGCTCCAAATCCGACGAAATAGGCCAAAGAAAAAATCGAAACTTCTTTTGCATAGTAGTGTCCGCGAGGCATTGCGGCAGATCTGGTCTGCGAATCGCACGCACAATAAACGCGTTCGCAGTCCAGCTTCCGCAAATTCCACTCAGGTAAGTCCATCTCATAAAAACCGGGGGCATCACGTGTCCGAGCCGGGGAACATAATTCCGGAACGGATCAAAGCGCACAAACTGGCGGGGGCGAAACGTGAGACATTTTCGGAGTGCCCGCGACTTACTGTGCGATGGCAGAGCAGATCGTGCCACAATATTCAGCAGGTCCGCGA
>JAFAUR010001130.1 GCA_019243205.1 Acidobacteriaceae bacterium
GATCCTCTTCCGCGTTCAACAAAAATCCGGCGGCGTCGAGCGACGGATCGAGCAGAGGGCGCTCAGTATACTTTCCGTATTCGTTCGGATAGCCGAGAAGGAGTTCCCCAAGCGCAAGCGAGTTGGTGTAGGAAGACGTAGTCGCCATAAACGGCTGCTCGCGCTTCCAGTCAAACGTTGGTTGACTGATGCCGTCTATGAAACCGAACGGCTCGCGGCCTTCCATATTCGAAGTGGAGAGCTCGTAAACCCTCTCGAATGCTGCATCCCACGGCGGTCTGCACACCGTCTGCTCCCACGCCGAAAGATTCTGTTTCGCATAAAGCATCACGATCGCGTGCGGCACGTTTGGACCAGCACCCCAATCCCACTTCGACGGATCATTCTGTCCGGCATCGCCCAGACGTCGCGCGCGGCTTGGCTCAGCCATCCCTTGCAGAAACTCAGTTGAGAAACTGGCAGTCAGAGCCTCAGGGAAGCCCATGGCACTCAGCCCGACTGGAGTGAAAGCGACATTGAGCGCCGTATCGGGAGCGGGTTTTCGATATTCCGCATTGGAGACAGGTGCTGAGCGCAGCCACTCCGCCGCAGCAACCCCGCTTCGCACGCGCACAAGCAGAAACCGCGCCTCAACCAGGTCACGGTAGCCGTAGGCGGCCAGCCCCTGTACATCGCTGTAGTCGACGGGAGTCACGTTTCGATTAGAGAAGGGCAATCCATTCTCGAGCCTGCGCTTCCGTTAGCACGGACCGTTCCAATCCTTCGCGGATCCGGCTATTTCTTTCTAAGTCATGAGCCGTAAATCCCGAATGCGCGTTATACCAAACCTCTGTGGGTAACTGATGCCGTCTCAGGAAGTATTTGAATAACTGCTCGTCTTTCGAACCTTTCAGCAACAGCCATTCCGTGCGCGGGTAGCCGACGCCGTTACCGAACACGACATTCAGCCCAAAACCCACTTTGTTAATGAAATCGTCCATGTAACTTTCCAGGCTGCCGTCGTAGTTACTCGCAAACAAAATGCGGGTACCTTTATCCAAAAACACCCATCGTGCGAAGTGAATGGTGTGTACGCGCGCGAGCCGCCCGCGCGTGAAGATGGTCCGGGCCGTGAGATTAACAATCCACAGCGCGAGGCGGACGGCAATGGCGCGCGCCAGTCCCGGTTTCAGCGTGCCCATGGCGCTGAACTGATTCGTAACCCCGCGGTCTTCGAGCGCGCTGAGGGCCGCATCGCACTGCGGCTTGGGCCGCGGCGCGAATACCCGGTCCGATTTCTCGAGCGAACGGATTCGCAGCACGAGAAGCAGAAGCGGCAGCGCGGTGACCGGAGCCGTCACGATCAGCAGAACCAGAACGATCCAATCTAGGGCCTGGCGCACCGTCCAACCCGCGGGCGTCTTCGTTTCAGGGGGCAGTTGCAGCCCTGCGGCCCCAACGAAATCGCGAAGTATCCGGTGAACAGCCGAGGCGGGTTTGTCGAGCAAATCGGGCTGCTGCTCAATATACGCGCGCAGAGCGAGGCGCAAGCGCTCCTCTTGCCTGGTCTGCCGCACAGTGCGTCCAACCCAGTTGCAATACAAGGCGGAAGGGCGCTGCTCGTGAGCCTTCATCCACTGCGCGAGGTCACCATCGGGCGGAAATCCTTCGCAAAACGCGAAGATTCTTCGCAGACCTGGGCTTGCAACCTTCACCAACTGTTGTATGAAGCCGTCATACTCGCCGTCGAAATCGCCAACAAAGCCTAGATAAGTTGGCGGCTCCGGGCGGCTGACACCGTAAAGTTCACGAATGTCGCGGGTCGTCTGATCATTAAGGATTACAAACCTGGCGAAATGCAGATCTTCAAACCGTCCGAATGGAACGAGCTTATTCTCCGGATCCGCAGTTCCAGGCTCCCGGTTCATGGTGGTGAGGAACGCACGAAGCTCGCCGACGCGCTCTCGCGCTATCGGAGCAATAATCGTAAAACTGGCCTGCGGGGTCACGGGATTGCGCAGTTTTTCCGATTAAGTAACTCTAAGCCTGCGCCGTAGCGAACTCTAGCGAGAAATCGATGAGCCGCTTTTTATCCCAGTAGACTTTGCCAAGATACAGATTAGGCTCAATCTGCCGAATCTCATCGCGAATCCAGTGCGCCACTAAGGACGTTTTTGAGTAATCCAGAACGATACACTCCTTCCCGTCCAGCCAGCTTGTATCCTTGTAAACTTCCGCAACAATTGCGTTTAGGCCAAACGGAAGAATGCGATTCGTCAGCACACCCCGCTTGCCATCGAAGGTTTTGCCCTGCCATGCAAACACGCCAACAAACTCAGCGATCTCCGGACTAAATTTCGTGCCCGGTGCAATGATGGCCGTGCCTTTCGCTTCACCGTTCGGGATGGCACCCGCCGGCTTCGATTTAAATAAGTCGTCCAGTTCAGTCTGGCTCATTTTCAATAGATCAGCTGAGGTCACCGTATTACCTTTCGAAGAAACAGTTACTCATTTCGGGTATTGAGGTGTATTATTCTTTGTCTCGGCGAAATTGTCAATGCATGTTTACAGCCATTGCGATTTGCTGGTTTTTAGGCAGTTCCGGAATTGTAAGCCGGCAGAGCATATGTCCGGTTACGAAATACAAGTCCTGACCGCAGGCAGCAATGCCGGAGATCGGATCTTCAAAAAGAATCCGGCCGGAATGGCGCCCACTCTTTCCGAATACATAGAGCCCACCGGGCCCCGCGGCGAAGATTATCGATTGTGTATCGTTTATAGCTATACCCCGGAACGGTTGTGGCACGGCGTGGGCGAACGGAGCCGAACCGAGCGTACCGCTTCGGGCCCACTCACCGGAGGGCGTTTTGGCGAAGATGGCCCATTCGACAGAGTGGGCTCTTTCCTCTGCCACATACACGGGGCCGTCTTTCGATGCTGCCGCGATGCCGGATGGATGATTCAAATGATCAGCAATGAGTTGCGGCTTGCAGTCGGCGGATGGGCAGGCATACAACGCGCCCTTTTGTTCCACCGAACCCTCCGAGACCGGATCATCGGAGATGAACAACATATCGTCTGATAGCGCGACTCCCGACGGCGCCTCCAGAACCCCCGGCGAGCCGGCAAGCGGCATGCTGGATGCCAGCGACGGATCGAGGTCGCCGCTGGACGAGAGCGAACGAAGCCAAGTTGCGACGTCGCGTAAGATGATTTGCCCCCGTCCATGTTCGGCCACGTACAGTCCTCGCTGGCCAAGGGCCAAGCCGCGTCGGTCGGCCACTTCGCACGGAGCGTCAGGACAAAGCAGCCGCCTCGACCTGACCAGAGAACCCGATTCAGTGGAGTAAACCAGGATTGAGCGCTCTCCCTCCGCAACGAAGACATGCTGGCCGGATGCGTCACAGGCCACGCCTCGCACGTCCTGCAGCCCGTATTCGAGAATTTCCGCGTGCTTGTCTACGAACGGAAACTTGTTCGTGCAGGCTACGGCCGTGCCGAGCAGGTCGCGGCGCGGATGCGAATCAACTTGTTTGAGAAACAGGCAAACGCCGCACACGGCGGCCATCAGCAGAATAAATCGCGCTCCGGTCATGTTTTACTCTTCTTTCGCCGAATCTGTATTCATCACGGACGCGATCGTCTCCTTCGCCACCTGGGATGGCCGTGCAAGTCGCTGTGCTAGCTCCTCGTCAATGGCTTCGAACAAGCTCTCGATATACCCGGTTGCGGTCTGCCCGGGCGCCAGGGGTAACGCCGGCATATCGCGCGTGAACACCTGGGACGCAATGTGATGCCCCAATGCGCGGTAACTTTCAAAGTGGGATTCATCGAAGAACTGATTCATCGTAGATGTATGCGGAAATTCCGAGTGCCGTTTTCGGAATTCGATCACGTCGATCGGTTCATCGCCGGTAACCGAAGACTTAATGTAGATCAACCTTCCGCACCCGCACTCGCCCGGATAAATGATGGTCCCCAATGAGTAGTGCAGGCGACTCACGGCGGGGTCGCCCAGGGGCTGCAGCGCATCCAGATTCAGATTGATGACTACCCCGAAATCATCGCGGCACTTCCGAATCGCACCGCCGATACCCTCCAGCTTGAATTTTTCGTCCTCCTCCGCATCGCTCAGGATGATGAAGCGGCAACGCCGGCGGATGAGCTCATAGAGCCCCATATTTTCAAAATGGCCGCCGTCACTCAACAGAACGAAGTCTTCGTTAGTACTGGTGTTGGCAGTCAGTTCCTTCAGTAAATACAGCAGCCCAACGCTAGGCGAGGGTTGGGTCCACTTCCCGGTGCGTGGATTACCCGCCCACCACCCGAGACGCACGCCAAAAACAGTGAGCAGAAAGGCAATCGCGGGCTGTGTGTGAAAACCGGCGTTGGCATTGAAAGCAGCGCCTGAGATTGCCATGGCGGTCCCGAGCAGGGCGCCTTCGGTCGGAGTCCCGAACAGGTCCGTCCGTTGAAATGCAAACTCAGAAAGAGCTGTTTTCCGAACTGAGGCCTGCCGCCGCGTGAAGTCGAAGCCAGACCACAGCGGCGTGAAGATGAAAGACTCTGCCTTCCGGTTCTGAATTCCGAGCTCTTCCCCGCGCGTGATATTCAAGGCCGTGTTGATGATCGGATACGGACCGGCGTAGGACGGCCGGCAATCGGTAACGGCATCTCGCGCCTGCGTGGGGTCACTATATTGAAAGCGGCGCATCCGGATATCATCATCGAGATCAAAGCCGGTGAAAGCATTCGGCAGGCGATGAGCGCGATTACGCGACGCCCCCAGGTACGCGCGGACCAAACGGTTCTTGTAAAAGTAATGCATCGAGAACTCGTTTATGTCTACCCGGGAAGCAATATAAAAACACGCGCCCATACAGGCAATCATGAGGACGAGAGGCGCCAGCGATCCTGGATACATCAGCTGCCAGTAGTTGTTGAGCATGCCGGTCAAAGAGATCGCCGTCCCGGTGCAACACAGCTGATGGGCTATCGGATCGTCGACAAGTCGAGGAAAGCTGTCGATCAACCACTCGATCACCCAGAACAAAGCGAATGCTTCCGCGGCAACAATGCCGGCTACAAACACCGGCGGCGCCAGGTTCATAACGGCGGTTTTCAGACGGCTTTGATCGGCATTGCCCGTATCGCGGCCCGACCGCGGGCTGAAAGCGAACTTCACACCGGCTGCCGTGATGGCCAGCCAGCTGATGCCGGCGGCTGCGATCTTTAGCCGCAGCATGGCGCCCCATAGTGGCATGAAAAAACAAACGGCACAGATGGCAAGCCATGCTCCGATGCTGAGGCCGAGCCATGCACCTAGCCGACTCCACCATTCGCGGCTTTCGTCCGACAACTCCCGGCCTAACAGCCCGACAAATGCTAAAACGATCGCCGCAATCCATGCCACGACAAGCGCGAAACCGACGCTCGCCGCAATCCACAAGCCCCGTTCCGTGTTCATCACCAGGAGACTGCGCTCCGAGTACAGCAGGTAAACCAACACGGCTCCGAAGGCCACCGTCACGGCAAATACGAGAGGACGGGTCAGCGTTCGCCCGACACGTCGTAGTCGCGGGGCGTAATCGGGTCGTGAGTCGCCGCTCCTCGAATTGATATCGATTCCCAGAATCCCGAGTCCGACCGCGAGCGTGATGGCGAACCCAGCCATCACGGGCAGTGGCGCAAACGTGCTTCGAACCGAGTTCCACAATACGGCAAGCTGTAGAAAGGCGCCGATCCAGATACACGGAAGGATGCCAAATACAACCTGCGTGTCATTGTCTCCTCGCGACACTCGTCCCTTCGCCCGAACGTTCCCCGGAGCGTCGCGAAAGGTATTCAGGTTGCGCACCCGAATGAGCACACACCCGGCCAGCAGGGGAACGCTTGCGACCAGAGTGGTCAGCAGCAGTTTCAGCCCGTCTGGGTTCTGGTCGAGAATGTTGGACAGATGGTAAAGAATGAACACTGCCAACCGCGGCAGCAGGAGTGCCGCCGCGAAGAACAGGACTAAAACAACCAGGTTCAAGCTGGTGTTGCGGCCCCAAGTCGCCGCAATAGTCCATGAATCGGCCGAAAAAAAGCCGGCCTGTGGCGCGAGGTACCGAGAGTAATCGCGGAGCAGCCGAACGGGCCGGACGTGATCGGAATGCGGGTCAGAGTTGCGCGAAACCCAGTGCAACGGTTTTGGTGGGTTGGGAGCGTCGCTCGCGGGCGTACGTGCGGGGCACCCTGGTCCGAGTGTCAGGTTTGATCCCGCGCCTCTGAGACAGCGCTGGACCTCGTCCACTCCTCCGTTGCGCTTGATCCACGAAATAAGCCAGCTCCCGATGTAGCCGCCACCGGAAACCGTCGAAAGAATGTCGATGTAGGGCAGAATGTTGCGATCAGCCATACCCTGCAGCAAACCCAGCGCGAACGTCGCGCTTCGAATGCCACCACCCGACAACGCGACCCCAAACAGCGAGGAGCGAAAAGCTTGTTGCGACGTAACTGCGAGCTCCACAGGCAGCCCGCACTTGCGACGCGCATCCGCGCCGGGGTGCTCCTTCGAAGGGTCGCCTTCCTCGCCGTACAACCGGACCAAGCGGGATCGCGCGATCTCGTCCAGCTCATCACTGAGGACAATCGAGTACGGCACTGGAACCGCGAGTTGCTTGCACAACTCACGCAACGCGTAACGATCCAAGACGAGATCTCGCTTCTCGTCGGCGCTCTTGGCGAGCCACTCGTTCGCGATACCTGCTTCGGCCTCGTGAGGCAGAGCCTTACTCATAGCGTTGGCGCACCTGTCGATCTCTTCTTCCATCAAGAACCGGGCGTCGTTCAGGAAAGCGTCCGCGAAACATCGAACTTTCGACAGATCACAGTTGAGAAGCCAATTTGCGACATTCTGGAACAGCTCTTCGCGCGTCAGCAGCTCAGCGGTGGACAACGCAGGCCCGTCCGGGACTGTTGTGGTGCGACATGAAGCGGCAAAGTTGACGTCTGCCGCCATACCTTGCTGGACGACACAGTCCATGCGTGCTGCTAATCGCACAACGGCGCTCTGTGCAAGGACTGCCCGCTCGGCTGGCCCTTCGGCGCGGGACACAGCCCGTGTTCCGCCCAGCTTAGCGCGCAACCAGGACTTCCGCTCAGTACCCGGAGTCATATGTCCGCTATCCTGGGCGTCGGACATGTCGGGGACCAGGTCGAGTAACAGCTGAAGCAATGACCAATCGTTCGTTGCGCGCCTGTCGAGCTCGCCCCGCCAGTTCTCCGCGAGAACTGCGGTCAGACTTGCTTCTCTCGGATACAGTTCATGCAGAAGCCATAGATGCGAACTCACGCGCGTCGCGAGTTCCGAGATCGGTTCCATCTAGGCTATGCTAGTCGCAAAAACGTTACCAGTCACTTAGCTCACTTAAAATAAACCGCGCATCCTGGTGCTGCGGCATTGCGGGTACGCAGATCGCCAATAAGCGATGACGAAAGCCGGACGAACGCCGATTCTCGCCATCGCCTTTGGCAACAACTATCGAGCGACTCGCTATCCGATAGGCTTCAACCCTTATCCGGGAAGTTAATTACGCCGCCTCTCCGGGCTATACGTCGATAACAAAGTTTCGCTCGATCATTAGGGCATCAGAGTGCACGCATAGAGGCCGGCCAGACGAATCATTTCTTCAGTCGAGAACGGCTTCCCCGGCTCTCGTAAAACGCCGTCGGGCCCTGCCGCTTGGCCCAGGTCCCTGAAAAACTGTTCGAACCCTGCCGGTGTAATGCAATTCAGGAATCGTGCCCGCTTCGACACAATCTTGAATGTGTGGGCAATGTTGCGGGGCAGGAATGCGGAGTCTCCGGCTTCCAGCATGAGCTCTTCAGTTCCCCGCAGGACCTTAAGCCGCCCTTCCAGCACAAGGAAGAATTCGTCTTCATTACGATGTACGTGGAGCGGCGGCTCACCGCCCGTCGAGCCTTCCAACTCGAGCATCGCAAATTGCCCGGCGGTGTCGCTCGAATCGGCGTGTATGGTCATGACATTTCCGCGGAAGTTAATAATCCGAGCTCGTCGTCTGTCGGCGGACTTGTTCTCGAATGAAAGAAGGGCAGTGCCCATAATCTTGTCTCCTCATCCCAATACGCGGATAAAGAACGACTTTTGGCTCAACCGAAAGCGAGTCAACCCTTGGATCGGCGCAACATTTCCCGCTTGAGAAACGCCTTCGCGATGACCCAATCGCGCTTCACAGTAGCGGGCGAAATGTTAAGCACGTCTGCTGTTTCCTCGATTGTGAGGCCGGCGAAGTAGCGGAGTTCGACGATGCGGCTCTGCTGTGGATCAGTTCGCGCCAGCAGGCTGAGAGCATCATCGAGCGCAATCAGATCGGCATCACCCGGCGACGCCGCCTCCATCCCTTCTTCTAACGAAAGCTTGACCTGATCGCCCCCGCGTTTCTCGGCCATCTTGGCCCGTGCATGATCCACCAAAATACGTCGTATAAGCTCGGCTGAGAGTGCGAAGAAATGGTTTCGATCACGCCATTGAACCTGGCGCTGATCGACTAATCGCAGATATGCCTCGTGCGCCAGGGCGGTTCCCTGAAGTGTATGGCCGGGACGTTCCCGATTCAGGTACGATTGTGCGAGCCGGCGCAGCTCTCTGTACACGAGCGGAGTTAATTGATTCAACGCTCCCTGATTGCCGCTCTGCCACTCGCTGAGAAGCGCGGTGATGTCTCCGGAAGGTTCCTTCATTTGTTCAGTTTCGAGGCATTGAGATCACGTATCAGGACCACGTCTGAAGTGGTGAGCCCTCGAGAGTAAAGCAAGGCGCCATCAGGCGACCAGTCGAATGAAAAGATCTCGCCCGAGTCGAAGGAAGTGAGTGGACGCGGCGGACGACGACCGTCGATGGGCAGCTCCCAAATGTTAGCAGCCGAATTCGCGTAATCCAGAAGCGCGATTGCGTCGTCCTTAGGCATCCACCGAATGAGCGTATCGGGCCGAGCATTCGGCGGCGGATTCAGGATGCACCGC